>JALSTN010000084.1 GCA_026983735.1 Saprospiraceae bacterium
AATTCTGCATTGTGTTTAGATATCATCTCGTTTATCCGGGTAAGAAATAACTCTTTTTCATCATTTGTCATAGATGCATATTCAATAAGTTATGAAATAAGGGTCTCAAAAGTACCTATTTTTAATAAAACATCCATTAAAAAATTCCTTCATGTATCTGAAATAGCTGTAATTTAGCCCTTCGAAAAATAGAATATTTTGGAATTACAACTTATCCCTCACATAGAAAGTTTAATCTTTGCTGCTGAATCTCCTATTACATTAGAAGAAATTTCAGAAGCACTTTATAAAGTTCCGGGAGTTGCTCTTGACGAAAGTGCCGTCTTGGAATATATTGACTACATCCGATTGAAATATCATCAGGAAGACTTTGGTATTCAGGTGATACAGATGATGAACGGTTATCGTTTTGTCACCAAAGGAGCTTATCATCCTACAATAAGTGCTCATCTAAAAAATCTGAATAAGAAAAGATTATCTAGAACAGCTCTAGAAACCCTGGCTATTATCGCTTACAAACAGCCGGTTACAAAGCCAGAGGTGGAAAGCATCAGAGGAGTAAATTGCGATTATGTTATTCACAAACTATTAGAAAAGGATCTCATCCTTATTTCAGGAAGAAGTGAAGGCCCAGGAAGACCATTACTCTACAGTACGGGCAATCGATTCTTAGATTACTTTGGCCTCAATGATCTAAGTGAATTGCCCCAAATCAAAGACTTTCATCTACCTGAAAATCAATTGGGCACTCCAGAAGAGGTAATGACCCTTACGGATGAGCCTATCCCGGGTCCAACAGCCACCCCCAAAGAGAATTCTCCTACAATTGTAAATTGATGGCTATATACTGAGTCTGTCCTTTTGGAACCAACGATTCGTTGTTGCTGGTTACAACAATAACCCTACTATTGTGCATATTAGCTAGGTAAATCAGTTGACTTTATACGTCGTCGGTACCAGAATTGTCTCCAAACAGTAGATAATCTAAACTCAGCTTTCCAGATCCATAAATCACCAAAGTGAATAACATAATCATATAATATAGGGGTATTTCATATCCATTGTTCCCAGCTTCAAAACCATTGCTCCAATGTACCGTTACGATCGCTACGATCATAGTTACTATTAATGGAATCGAAATAAATCTTGTCAATAATCCCAAAGTTAACAGTACCACTCCAACTATTTCAGTCGTTGCTGCCAAATAAGCATTGAGTAGTGGGGCAGGTATACCCATACTACCAAACCATTCGCCGATAGCATTAATGTCTGCCCATTTCATCATGGCAGGAGAATAAAAACCATAGGCAAGAATCAATCTCATAAACAATAATGGAAGAGATCGAAGAGAAGATACCTTAGAAGCAAAACAATTATACTTAGATTTTATCATAACAAAGTGTTTTAGGTTGAAATAATTGGTTTTATCAATTGATTATACTTGTGTCGTTCTTTTACAACTCTGATCAGTGGATTCAAACATACAGCGTTGTATTTTGATTTTGTAAATATAGGCTTTAATATGGATTTGTCTTTATTACGACGGACGAATTATTGAAAGGGGCAAATGTTATTTTTAGAAAAATATAATTGCTTACCTATCGACTAAGAACTTTTCATATCTTCACGACAAAAATAGAAAAAATATGGCTATCATTCATTCTCCACTCAATTTTAAACATTGGATCGAAGAACATCGTCATCTTCTCAAGCCCCCTGTCGGTAATCAAGTCGTATGGGAAGACACGGAATATATTGTTATGGTCGTAGGGGGGCCCAATAGTCGTAAAGACTACCATTATAATGAAACACCGGAATTCTTCTATCAGGTGGAAGGAGATATGGTTCTTAAAATTATAGATCCTGATAAAGGCCCTCGGGACATACCCATTTGTGAAGGGGATATTTTTCATCTCCCTCCTTGTGTTCCACATTCCCCTCAAAGGAATGCCAATACGGTTGGGTTAGTGATTGAGATGCAAAGGCCGGAAGGTGTTTTGGATGGATTTCAATGGTATTGTGAGTCCTGCCATCATTTGATTTTTGAGGAAAAACTCCCATTAAAAGATATCGTCAAGGATTTACCCATCGTCTTTAATCGCTTTTACAGTAGTGAAGCACATAGAACCTGCAAGAATTGTGGGTCAGTGATGCGTCCTCCGAAATCGTAAACACATGATCCGAAAAGCTAAAAATATTGTTTTTCTCTTTTTAATAACTCTCTTTTACCAATGCGCTCCGACGAGATTTATCGAGCCCCTTGATAAAGGTGAACTTGCAGTAGGATTTAATTTTGGAGGTCCATTAATAAACTTTGCAGACTTGACGATACCCATTCCATTTACTTCCCTTTATGGTGGATATGGCTATTCCGAAGATCTGACTTTATACGGTGGATTTCACTTGACTTCAGCAGCGTATAAAACAGCCCAATTTGATTTGGGAGCTGCTTATCGATTGACCAAACAAAAGTCCTTTATCCCTGGGTTGGGGAGTAATATAGCCTTGAATACGATTACCGCGCTACCTTCTGGAACCTCGAGATTCTTTCCGGAAGTTGATCTCCATTTACAATGGCACTACACCCAACACTGGCAAACTTATATCGGCTCTTCTGCTTGGGTTGATCTTTATAAATCTAAGCGCCAATCCCAAACCACTTATCACCCCTTGGTTTTTAATTATTACCTCGGTCAAGTATATACATTTTCAAAAAAATGGAGTGCCTCCTTAGAATATAAATTGCTTGATCCTCGTATACCCAATAATCGCTCTGTCGTAGACTATGTTCATTGGAGTAATACGGGTGCGCAGGGCATTTATCTAAGTGTTCAATACAAACTCTAAGCATGGATAAAATTAGTCTATATCACAATTCTTGTTTATTTGTTCTTGCCGGGCTGTTCCTATTTATATTTTCTTGTCAGCGATTGGACAGCAATCTCTTTGAACCGGATACCACTATAGACCATTATGCTCTGGATGCATACACCGGATTCCGTACGTTTCAAGTTCCCGACTCCTGGGATGTTCCTCGCAGAGCTATTCACCACCTAACTTTAATCTCGAATAACGATGGTGATATTGCACACATACAGGCTATTTATACTGGAGATACATCACTAGTCTTTAAAGACACCATAATAATGTACTGCCATGGCAATGCAGATCATATGGATTATTATTGGCCCAGACAAAAGCTTTTATACGATCATGGTAGCTACGGGGTAATGAATGTAGATTACAGGGGCTATGGTCTTTCTGAAGGTATCCCCTCTGAATCCGGACTGATAGCTGATGTAGAAGCAGCGCTTAGATGGCTGAAGTCTAAAGGACTAACAGGTGATAGACTTATCATGTACGGTTTTAGTCTCGGCTCAATTCCTGCCACCCAATTGGCTGTTCACCCTACGATCCTAGAACCTTCCAAGTTAATACTCGAGGCGCCCATAGGTAGCATCAGAACGATGGCCGAAGATGGTGCAGTACTAACCATGGCTCCGGAGTTTTATACCGATCTCAAAACAGATAATATTAGTTTGATTAAAGACCATCATCGTCCACTGTTGTGGATTCATGGAGAAGAGGATGCTTTTCTTGCGATGAAGACCCATGGACAACCAATTTATAACAATCACCCGGGCATCCCCTATAAATCATCTTTTCTAGTACCTACCGGAACGCATGATGACATTCCTTTAAAGGCAGGTTTTGAAAAATATATGCAGGTGGTGAATCATTTTATTCGCTCTAAATAATTATTTTTAATGGATGTAATCCAGACTTTATATTAGGAATTTTACTTTTCTTTAGGTAATTTATAGTGAGCGGTTTGAAATGTGTTACTTTTGCTTTGCAAAACGATTCATTTTTAACCGGGATTCGAAAGAATATAATTTAACTTCCAAACAAACGTTAATAGGATGTTATTTTGCTTTTGAACAGCCCAGCATGTCTAAGTATAATTTTGAAAAACAATAAC
>JALSTN010000085.1 GCA_026983735.1 Saprospiraceae bacterium
ATTAATGTGCTCTTTGTTGAGCCATTTTCTGTAGATTCGAGCATTATGAGCATGTCCCCGGAGATCTTTTGCGAAATTGTGCGCACCTGTATAACCGGGCTTAGCGCAAAAAAAGATATAATCATGCTCAGGTGCTTTTAAGACCGACTCAATCGCATTTCTTGAAGGGAGGCAAATGGGGCCTGGAGGAAGCCCCGTATGTAAGTAAGTGTTGTAAGGGGACTCTATCTTCAAATGTTTATTGAGTATCCGTCGCAGTCCAAAATTTCCCGAAGCAAATACTACCGTGGGATCAGCTTGAAGTTTGATATCTCTATGCAAACGATTGAGGTACACACCGGCTATAATGGGCCGTTCTTCCTTGAGATTTGATTCTTTTTCTACGATGGAAGCTAGTGTGCACACTTCATCCGGGCCCATATGAAGTCGCTCCAAAGCCCTTTTGTTTTGGGAGGACCGCCAGTATTTGTCTCGCTCTTTGAAGAGCCGGCTGAGTAGTTTTTTTGGAGTAATATCCCAGTATATAAGATAGGTATTGGGTATGAAATGGCAAAGTATATTGTAACGGTTTATCTGATTCGTCGAATCATGAATCACGCTGTCCATCGCTACCAATAGGGTTAAAGAGTCTAAACTGAGGGGAGAGGCTAGCTTTCCACATAGTTCACGATAGGTACGTGCGCTACTAAATGTCAAACGCACCGGGTCCTGATTGGCGATCCGCAGTTTGCTGATGAGGGCATAATTGGATAAACTGCCTTGAAGGACATATCTACCTGAGGGAACCGATGGCCTATCATAATGCATCCACTTTGCCAGTAGTCTAAAACTCTTATTATTTCGAAGTACTGAATCCCGGGTTAGTCTGTGATATACTGTATCAAATGAAGCTCCTCTGGGTATTAATAATGTGTAAGGAGTCTTAATAGGGGAGAGATTGGGACCAAAAATTTGTTGGTAAAAATAATACCCTACTCCTAGGCCAATAAGTATAACTACCGCCAGTGCTATGAGAATTTTTTTTAACATAAATGCGCGTAATCAATTATTAGTATTGCTCCTCTTCATTGGGAAATTCGTTGTTCTTTACGTCTTCGATATACCGCCAGGCTGCTTTTTCGATTTGATCGTAAAGATCCAGATATCTCCTCAAGAATCGCGGATGAAAGTCTTTGGTGATTCCTAACATGTCATGGGTGACCAGTACTTGTCCGTCAACATCAGCTCCAGCTCCTATCCCTATCGTAGGGATATTCAGCTCTTTGGTTACCTGTGCCGCTAAGTGAGCCGGTATTTTTTCTAATACTATAGCAAAACAGCCAAATCTTTCAAGCAACTTAGCATCTTTTAGAAGCTTTTGGGCTTCTTCTTCTTCTTTTGCTCGTACTTGATAAGTACCAAATTTGTATATAGATTGTGGCGTGAGCCCAAGGTGTCCCATGACAGGAATACCAGCCGAAAGAATGCGCTCTACAGATTCAGCTATTTCACTTCCCCCTTCCATTTTTACAGCATGGGCTTCAGACTCCTTCATGATTTTTATAGCAGAGTGTAGCGCGTGATGGCTGTCCCCTTGATAATATCCAAATGGTAAATCAACCACTACTAAAGCACGTTTGATGGCTCTAATTACAGACTGCGCATGGTAAATCATTTGGTCTAGTGTAATGGGTAATGTGGTCTCATGACCTGCCATGACATTGGATGCAGAATCTCCGACCAATAGAACATCTAAGCCCGCTGCATCCAAAATCTTTGCCATGGAATAATCATAGGCGGTAAGCATGGCAATTTTCTCTCCTGCTTCTTTCATGGCACGCAGTGTGCGGGTCGTAATTCTTTTATGCTTTGGTTTCATTTGCTTGAATTCTTAAGTGAAAATGGTAATTCTTTCAACTCTTGCCAAACTTGAATTGTGTAGGTTTTGTCATTTCTATGTTGATACTTGTAATTAACAAACACCTTATCTTCAATGAGGAGTCGGTAGAGGATGGTTTATCTTTTCTTTTTGCCTCCTAATTGAAAAATCGTTTGCAAATATACTGTTTTTTGTCTCATTCATCCTATTTGCATGGTCTTGCGCAATAGGATTCAGAATAGATTCATTGACATCGTATAGGTTTGAAGGTTTATAATAAATTGGGAATAAATGTATTACAAATTTTATGCCCCTATGTGAGGGCGAAGCTCTCACATGATTTTTTTTATAATGTCAGACCATAAGGTGCTTAATGAATGAAAGTGGTAGAATTTTGATGCGATTTTCATCTTTTTTTATTCAGTGAGGCCTAAGTGTCATTGATTTTAGAAATTAGAAATATCGCAAAAAGATACGCTTTCAGCATGAATGATTTTATAGACAGGTACTATCGTGATACTTCTATGTGAATTTATAATTAATAAAATTTATGTTCATTCCATACAATAATAAGACTTAAAAAAGCAAAGGTATTTTTATGTTTAGGGGAAATATGGCAGGAAATGCAACAATGAATTGATTCATTCCCATTGTAGGAATAGAATCTTGGTATTTGCTTGAGTAAGGCAGGGTAACTTAGATTTTTTAGAAAAAAGAGGGGAATCACGGTATATTTCTGACCTTCATTGCTAAATTTGCAGCTTCTTAAGTTCTTGGCAAAGTACTAATCATACTGACTGGTCGTTCTATCAAGATAAAACAATAGATTTATATATAAATGAAGATAATTAAGCATTTTGGCTATATAGCGGTAGTATTACTTTCTTTACCTATTTTTAGTTCCTGTCACAATAAGGTAGACCTAATCGAAGAGGGACATGACATTCCAGTCGTATATGGATTTATAGACTTGGCAGATACCGCACAGTATTTAAGAGTCATGCGTGTCTTTGGGGAAGAGGATAAGTCTGCTTTGAAATTGGCTAAAACCGCTGAAGAGATCTATTACAATGATGCAGAGGTTTCCTTGTCATGGGCAGATAATGTTAATTCCGTACTCCTTACCAAAGTGGATGGCAATAAGGAAGGATATAAGAGGGATACAGGGGCATTGCTCGAAGCGCCTAATTATTTATATAAGATTAAGACGGATGAGCTTGACCTTAAGGGGGGAGAGTCCTTGATACTACACATTCGTAGACAAGGAGCTGAAATTGGGAAGAGCAAGATTAATGTCTTGAGGCCATTTTCCATACGGACGCCTTCTGATCTGGAAGTCACGTGGCATGGACGGGCACCCCTTTCTATTAAATGGCTCAGTACGCCGTTCGCCAAGGTCTATGATGTCAAGTTGGTATTTCATATAAGTGAGCACAATTTGTCAAACGGTGACTGGAGTAATCGCGAACTTTCATGGGTTGCTATCCGTGGCCAAAGGAGAAGAGGGGGATCTCGTTTGTACGAACGTGCCAGTATTACCTCCGGTGATATGTATAGATATCTTTCCGGAGTTTTGACAGAAGATCGCAATATAGAGCGGGTTATGACAGGATTGGATATCACTGTGTATGCAGGAGGTCAGGAGTTTGTGGACTTCCAGCAAGTTCTCTTAGCCAATATAGGGTTGACCGGTGCTCTTGAACTACCCTTGTTCTCCAATATTGATGGTGGGTTGGGTGTATTTGCCGGTAAATACCATGTAGAGACCAAGGGACATTTATTGTCCGGTGCTTCTATTGATTCACTTAGGATGAATCGGCTGACTTCGAAACTAAATTTTACAAAGTAATCCTTTTGATGTAGTTCCTCTTTCCCAATACACCCAAGACGAATATGCCAGTATCCCTATATGGATAAAGTACTCTTGGTAAATAATCGACAAGTTATCCTGGATAAATTCTTGAAGCGTCAATTTAAGATCATCCAACTAAATGTCAGAGTAGTCGGTTATATTCGGATTACAT
>JALSTN010000086.1 GCA_026983735.1 Saprospiraceae bacterium
GGATGACGGAGATAAAACCCAGAGTCAGGGAAAGATAATCATGTGGATCACTGTGTCCCATAATGATAATCGCGCCAATGATGACAACACCGTGAATGGCATTGGCTCCGGACATAAGTGGAGTATGAAGTACTGCAGGGACGTGTGAGATAACTTCGATACCGAGAAATATCATGAGGATGACTAAAAATACAAAGTCTCTATTGTGCAGAAAGAATTCAATGATTGATTGCATGGTAGATATTTTAAAATATTAGCAAGAATAATATGGATAAAAAAGCTATGCGGATTGATAGAATTTTTTTATTCGTTCGCTGATGATATTACCATCATGAGTCAAGCAAGTACCGACGACGATATCATCCTCAAAGTTGAGTTGGAGTTGACCCTCTTCATCGATGAGTAAGGTGATGAAGTTGGTGAGGTTTTTTCCTAGCATACGGCTGGCGTCTTGCGGCATACGACGAGGAAGAAAAGAATCTCCAATGACTTGGACCCCATCTACAATGACAGTTTCTCCCTCTTTGCTCAATGCGCAATTACCTCCTGAAGCTGCAGCCATGTCTATAATGACGGATCCCGGTCTCATATTGCGAACGGTATCTTCTGTCACGAGCAAAGGCGCTTTACGTCCGGGAATCTGAGCCGTACTGATGATGATATCTGATTGAGCTGCGTGTTCTTGGACGGTGGCTTTTTGACGTTTTAGGAATTCTTCGGTCTGTTGGACAGCATAACCGCCTGCCCCTTTATCCTCTTTAGCGCCTTCGACTTCGACAAATTTGGCACCGAGGCTGAGGACTTCCTCTTTTGCTGCACTTCGCACATCAAATGCTTCGACGACAGCACCTAAACGCTTACAAGTAGCGATCGATTGGAGACCGGCGACACCAGCACCGAGGATGAGTGCTTTTGCCGGCTTAATGGTTCCGGCAGCGGTCATCATCAATGGAAAAAATCTAGGTAATTTTGTGGCGCATAATACACTTGCGACATATCCGGCCACGGAAGCTTGTGAAGAAAGGACATCCATGGACTGGGCCCGTGTAGTTCTAGGAATATTGTCCAAGCTAAAGGTGGTACGCCCCATTTCGACCAACTGTTGGGATAGTGTTTTATTGCGTAGGGGGTCAAATTGGGAAAGTACGACCTGATCTTTAGATAATTGTCGTAGTTCATCCAATGAAGGGGGGAGGATACTGATGATGATTTGAGCTTTTCTGAGTATTTCTTCACGGGGCTGGATGGTCGCTCCGGCATCGATATACTCCTTGTCCGTGAAGAGCGCTCCCTCTCCGGCGTTTTTTTCAACCCAAACGGACTCTACCTTCATTTTCAATAACTTCTCAATACTTCCGGGATCTACGGCAACACGTGTTTCCGGCATTTGCTCCTTGAGTATGGATACGATCATAATTAAAGCATTTTGTTAGGTTTTGTCCGTGTGAAATACCCGGACATTGTTTGTTTTGTTGCATGCCATTGAACTCCATATAAGAGATCTAATATCGATCGATTGGAAGGCACTTCAAACGAGGAACAAATGTAAGGTACTCAAACATACTTACGGATAAAAAATAGAGAAAAGTTGAGTGTCAAAAACAAAGAGTTGTTCAAATGAACAAAATTTTATATTTTGGGGGGAATTCAGGGTTATTTTGTATGAAAAGGTCCTTATCTTGCGCCAGATAGATGGGCAATACAAGAGATATGATCGATATAAAAATTAGGATGTGGGGTATTTTAGTCACTTTGATATTGCTGTGTTCCTGCACAGGACAGATAGAAGAACAAGGGTCCTCGAGGCGTGCTACCAAGGCTCAACAAAGTGCTCCCTCTCCTTCCTGGCTTACTAAATCGTATCTTTTGGGACAATTTGATCCCCCTCGACATCCGCTTTTCGATCGCATCCCGGCAGGGCTGGCAGAACGCCCCAATATGTATTTGCGCAGGGAAGCACTTGCTGCTTTGCTGGAGATGGCAGATGCTGCCGGGCGGGATAGTGTTCGATTTTTGGTACGTTCGGCTACGCGCAATTTTAATCGACAGAAGCAGATATGGGAGTCTAAATGGCGAGGAGATCGATTGCTCGAAGGAAGAGAACAGGCTCCGAAGGTTTACCCTAGGCCCTATGATAGGGCAAAGGCGATATTGCGATGGAGTTCGATGCCGGGCAGCAGTCGGCACCATTGGGGGACAGATGTGGATTTCAATGCCTTTGACAATGCGTATTTTGAACACGGTAGTGGGAAGCGATTTTATAGTTGGATGCTAGCTCATGCGTCCACCTATGGATTTTGCCAGCCTTATACGCGCCGGGACAGTTTGCGACCTGTAGGATACAACGAGGAGCGATGGCATTGGTCCTATCGGCCTGTTGCTGCGATTTGTCTCAAGGCGTATCGGGATTCTATTGGTTATGCTGATTTTAAGGATTTTTTAGGGTATGAAATGGCTGACAGTGTGCGTATCATAGATGATTACGTATTGGGGGTGAACCGAGGGTGTTATTAGTTGGGAGAGATTTTTGTTATAGGTCTATATTATCTGCTTTTTTCAATGGGCATTCGGGATTTATTCTTCTGTAAAATAAGTCTGAAAGCCTGTTTAAACAGCGGAACTCAGGGAGAATTGTAAATTATTGATATTCTGTTTTTTCAGAGTTTTTGATACCCAATCTATGTAATGTTATTTGCTTGTGTGTGTGTGAATTTACCTCTTCTACCTTGCTTAAATACCTATTGAAGACTTCATGATGTATTAGGAGCATCGGGGTTGCTTTTATTCTTTTTTGTTCTTTGTCTTTATACAAAGCACCAACAATCAAGAGTCGGTATATTATTTATCTCAGATGATACTGTAGAATTAGGAGGTACAGGTAAAGGAAAATACAGTTCGATGTAGGCTTTATTAGATCTTCATGCGTTGTGGACATTAACATAAAATAATTTGGAAAATACGTATTTCTAAAGGTTAGAATCGATGGAAGGTAGGACCCAGAGTAGAAGCTCTACGGATGATAGAAGCTCCAAATTTATCTTTTAGGGCATCCATTGTTTGGTATAAGCGGATAAGTTTTTCGGTATCTTCGAAGAGGTCGATCTGGTAATGGCCATGTGTGAGGCTACTGAATCGAACACCGATGAGCCGGATGCGCATACGCCGTTGGAAGAGTTGGTCAAAGAGGGTCATCACGATGGGCATTAGCACATGATCGGCAGAGGTGTAAGGGATTTTCTTTTGTTTGGTGTAGGTCTGGAAATCGGCATATCTGATTTTCACTGCGACATTGGCGGTGAGTTTGCCTTTACTTCGGAGGCTGTAGGCGAGTTTTTCAACCATACGGCGTAGGAGGGTGTGGAGGCCTTTTACATCCATGGTGTCGGTAGTAAAGGTGTGTTCCGTGGAGATAGATTTGCGTTCGGAGTAGGGGATGACGGGGGGATCATCGAGAGCATTGGCTCGTTGCCAGATCGTACGACCGTGTTTGCCGAAGGCAGAGAACATCATTTCCTGAGGCATCTCTTGTAGGGTGTGCACTTGTCGAATGCCCATGGTGGAGAGCATTCGGAAGGTTTTTGTTCCTACTCCGGGAATTTTTTTGACAGACAGTGGGGCGAGAAAGGGTCGTTCGGTGCCGGTGGATACTTGGATTTGGTTATTGGGTTTGGCTTCTCCTGTAGCGATTTTAGAGACGATTTTATTGGCGGACAATCCGAAGGAGATCGGGAGGCCGGTTTCTTTGATAATGCGCTGACGTAGCTCTCCGGAAAACTTCCATATTCCAAAGTATTTGTCAATGCCGGTCAGGTCGGCATAAAATTCATCGATACTCGCTTTTTCGACGAGTGGTGCGCGTTCTGTGATAATATTGG
>JALSTN010000087.1 GCA_026983735.1 Saprospiraceae bacterium
TGCACAAGCATCTTGTTCTTTTTGTTTGATGGGGCGGGATGCATCAGAAATATCTGTTTCTCCTCTTGAGAATTTTTTAAATCCTCCTCCTGTTCCGGATACTCCTACGGTTACTCTCACTTTGGGTTGTACCGATCGGTATTCTTCTGCGACAGCTTCTGTAATCGGGTAGACGGTACTAGATCCATCTATGTTGATATTTCCTTCCAATGTTTTTGAAGCTCCCTGTGAGGTATTGCTCTTATCTGCTTTTTCGGTGCAGGAAGTCCAAACCAATCCCAATAGTAAAAGGGATAGGATAATTTTGTGAGATTTCATGTTTTTAACGTGTTAGTTGATTAATAATTTATTTTATTGGATTTTCTTGTCCTATTTGAAGGCGCTTAGGTCTTATAGTAGGATTTAGATCGCTTCTTCGATGGAAAAATAACCTCTTATTTCTCTAGTACAAAGTTACCGGCCCTAGGTTAAGTGAATGTTAAATTAGAAAGAAGCTATTATGAATCGAACATGAATTTTATTAATCCTAGATTTGTTGAGGTTAGACGGTAGAGATACTTTCAAATCGATGGCTCGATAGAGGCTCTTGGAAGTAATCCCAAAATGGACATCAGGGGGAGTTATAGGGCGGATGCCCAGGATGAATCTATGCCCTGGTGTTATGATACGTGGGATGGCTATGGTGTGATGGAGAGATGCATCCGAATAAGTCAATCTCTAGATTGAAAGGAGAAATTGCCCCATGTAAGAGAAAAATACAGGATGATTTCTTTGAAGGGGAGGCGTCGATATCCAATACAGGATCAAAAATGATCATCTTCGGAAGCATAGCGTACAGCTTCCTCCATCGGTATTATAAAATCCCTTTGTCGGCCATTTCATACCCGAATCCGTATATGCTCATCCAGCTTATACCGAAGAGAATAAAGCCTCGTTTATATTCATCAAAAGTTCTATTTCTGATGACAAAAGGCGTGTTGTGTTGGCCGGAAGTAAATACCCTTTTGGAGGAGATTTAGAATGTTACCTTTTTAGTCATGGTCTTGTCTCCTCTTTTGATGACCACTTCGGTCTGGTCGCCGCTATTAAATTTGGAAAGGGCCTCCATGTAGCTGTAGATATCGGTTACTTTCATCTGCCCTATCTGAAGGACGACATCCCCATCTTTGATGCCCGCATGATCAGCCGTTCGCCCCTCTATGACACCATCGATATGCAGGCCGACGCCCTCATAGGCATAATCCGGCATGACGCCCAAGGTGACTTTGAAGGTGGCAGGTCGACCCCGTGGAGATTTATCCTTTGTCTTGGTGAAGGTGAGTTTGCCCTGATTCGCTGTTTTTTGGAGGACAAATCGTACAAATCCTACGACCTGCTCGATCCCATCCCAATTGATAAAAGCCACGTCGTCCGAAGGCTTGTGGTAATCCTTGTGTTGGCCGGTGAAAAGGTGCAGGACAGGTATGTTTTTTAGGTAAAATGAGGTGTGATCCGAAGGCCCGATGCCGGACGCATTTTTTACGAGATGCAATTTTTGTGGGTTGTCGTCCGATAGGATTTTATTCCATAGCGGAGAAGTTCCTGTTCCATTGACGATCAATTTGTTATCGTGCATTCTCCCGACCATATCCATATTGATCATATAGGATACTTTATCGAGGGAGAGGGTAGGGTGTGCGGCGAAGTATTTCGAGCCGAGCAAGCCTTCTTCTTCTCCTGAGAATGCGATAAAAAGGTAGTTGAAATTTTTGGGAAGTGTGCTTGCATTTCTGGCCAATAACAACATGGCACTGACTCCGCTTGCATTGTCATCCGCCCCATTGTGCACTTCTCCACTCTTCAAGGAACGACTGCCGGAGCCTTTGCCTCCTAATCCCAAATGATCATAGTGTGCCCCGATTATTACGGTAAAAGGAGCGGCGTTATTGTAGTATCCGAGGACGTTCGTTCCTTCGTGTTTTTCGCCGGACTCACTTGCTTCAGGTGCCTTGGCATGTGGATTCATCTTGGGGTGGTAAGGGAAGGGCTGGTAAAAGCTGTCATCGAGTCCTGCGCCGACCAAACCATAGTGCTCCATCTTATTTCTAATGTATTTTGCCGCTTGCATTTCTCCTTTAGAAGCCGTTAGGCGCCCTTGCAACACATCATCAGCCAATGTCCCCAAGATGGATTGCATCTCTATTCTGTCCGGCACACGAGCCGCAGCCTTGGTTTGGGCCATCTTTTTGCCGGTATGACAGGAGAAAGCGATAAAAGGAAGGAGGAGTAAAAGGTATTTTAGTTTTGACATCGAATCGTATTTTCTGTTATGAATCGTTTGGTTATCTTGTATGAAATGGCCGGTTATCTTGTATGAAATAGTCGACTATCTTGTATGAAATGGTCGACTATCCCGTATGAAATGGTTGTTTATCCTGTATGAAATGGTCGGTTATCCTGTATGAAATGGCCGACTCTTATACATCGGATATCGCTACAACGCACCCTATGACAATTGGTTCATAAAAGAGGGGAATTCTATTATTTGAATGGCCTTCGAGGGCAAATGTATTCAGTGAATTATACAAAATTAATAGATCGCATTTTGCCTTAATGACTGCTTTTGATCCATTTCACAAAGGAGGTTCTACCGCCTTGTCGAATGCTTACAATATAAACCCCGGAGGGCCAAATCCCTGTTTTTACTCCGGAAGTAGGCGCATCACCGGAGTACATCAAATGCCCCCGGAGATCCCATACATCGATATGAGCTGAACGAGTGAGCGGGGCAGGGCCCATCACTTTAAAGTAAAAAGAGCCCGGATTGGGATGCAGTTGGATAAGTGACTGGATGGGGCGATAGCTTCCATTGACCAAGCTGTCTTTGATCCCGAGTAAATATTTCCACTCCGGCAGAAAAATGGGTAGGTCGTCAGCATCTAAAGGAGTGTTGGCGTCTCGGATCATCAAACTGTGATTGCCGCCAAGTCCGGCTTTTGTGCGTTGGGTATAGAGGATGTGTGAGGAGGTGAAATTGACCGTATCCCTATCTACAGAAATACTGTCTCCGGCGGTAGTAAGTCCCAGGTTCTTGCACGAGGCGTATTGTTGTTCGAAAGGGACGACGTCATCTTGCAGATTGAGAAACACATACTGAGCGGTTGGCGGAGTAACAGAAGGCATACCGGTCCAGGGAGCGGGTTGATTAAAGTACTCACTATAATCATTGGGGGCTGCAAATCCGATTGCTCGAAGGACCGGCTTAAGGGTCGAGATGAAGATGGCGTGTCCTCCGCCTTGAGAGTGTCCTGCCAGTACCATCTTGGTCCAATCAGATTGTTGGTTGGTGAGGAATTGTTCCCACCCTTGGTTCGGAAATGTTTTTTGTAAGTGTAAGAGCAATTTGCTCAATCGGTTTTCAATCCCATCCGCCGGTTTTATATCCACTTCTTGGGAGTAGTCCTTGCCTTCCAATATCTCCAGCCGAAAGTCGTGATAACAGCGTGTCCGGGCACTTTTGGCACAAGCACTTTTAGCTGCCACCCGATTGGGATATTCGAGCACGATCACATGATACCCTGCTCCGGCAGCCAACTTGGGAAAATACGTCGTCTTCGCCGGGTTGTCATACGACCCTACGAAGTATAACAGCAAAGTGCCCTTCGGTGGACAAACGGTATCTAGATACACATAATGATAAAATGAACTAAAAGAAATCGCCCGGTCTGTCTGTCTGGCTTTGACACGATAGGTCATAATCCCGGGCGACTCACACAGTTGTGCCAGGAGTGCCTTCGGAGAAGAAAAACCCACGAGGAAAAGAAGGAATAGATAAAAGAAACGCATAATCATAATGTTATAAGGTGAGGGGTTGAGTACAAAGATAATTATTTTTGATGAAATGAAAGCTTCTCCACTGCGGTAGCCCACTCCTTTAATAACTTTAAGATGGGCAATGACCACATTTGCAAGTGCTAATTGGCAATACCTTCAGAGGCCAGAAGAATGGCCCCCCCAACACATTCAATAGATAAAATACCATATATGCAATAAAAATTCCTTAATTCCCCTCTATTTCACAATAAAAAACCTTAAAATCCCCTCATCCCCCCGAGAAAATCAAAAAATAATAACTAAATTCTTGGAGAGGTGGGATTTTTGGTGTAGGTTTGTGGGGGTATGAGGGAGTTGTAAGAATTAAAATAGTATATTTTTTAACTTATCACTAAAAATTTAGTAATAACTAAACATTTACCTAACTTTGGCGTTTAATAAGTCACATAAGCATGGAGTACGTGTTGATATCATTAAGACCATAGATATCACAAACGATTACGTTGAAGAGGGTGAATCGCAAATTCGAACTAGGTTATTAAAGCTTGAGATAAATGGGAAAAGTCCCTTTGATGAATTCCTAGAGGTTAGTCCTAAAAGGGTAAGTAAGAAGGAAAGGATAATTGAGGAATTAGACGCTTACCTAACTCTTTTAATTCAAGGAGAAGACGTACCACCAAACAAAGTACATTCAATCGGTAGTAATGAATATGAAATAAGAATTAAAAGGACTCGTGTTTATTTCTTCTATGATCCACCAAGCAATAATATTGTGGTTCTAGGACATTACAATAAGCGAGATGATGACCAACAGACTTACATCAATAGATTTAGAGCCCTAAAGGTAAAATATATAAAACAGAAGAAATGAGTAAGTTCAAAAATACCTTGAAATCAAAATATTACTGGACTGCGAAAGGTCAAGGAAAGATCTATAGCATGTTGAATGACCAAATTAATAAAAGAGGTGATTCATCAAAACTCGCCAAAAAAATGGGTAGTACACCAGGTTATGTTTCACAAATCTTAAGCGGTGATGCTGAAATTAATCCTACATGGAAAAAGATTGTTAAATTCTGCCTAGCCCTAGATAAGGTCCCCATTTTAGAAATTAAGGACTTAGATGAATTTATATTTGAAGAGAAAATGAAGGTATCATATGGTAAATATGAAAGGATATTTCATCAACCATGTCAAGTTTCGGATACAGATAAAGAAAGTAAATTAAATGGTCCTAATTATATTGAATCAGATTATATTGCATTTTTGATTCATGCTAAGAACAAACGAAAAGTTAAGTCTGAATCTTTTGAATACAAAGTTGATGAAAACGCAATAGTATGAAAAACATAAAGATTAAACTTGAGGATATTAAATTATTGAGAAGTGAAGTCAGAGATCACCCAGCTGTGTTTTCTGAAGAATTCGAACTAGAAAATATTCAAATAAAAATAGAGTCAAAATTCAATTACTCTGATAATTATTTACAAAATTTAATGCACTTTAAATTTGAAATTGAGGAAAAGAATAAGAGAGTCTCTTTAGGTCATTTCGATATTATTTACACTTTTGAAGTTGAAAATTTACAAGACATATTAACTGACGATGAAGCTAAAAAGACACTCCATCTAAATATTATTTCAGTGGCTTATTCCACATCAAGAGGAGTTCTTTTTAGTGAAACGAAAGGTTTTGTGATAAACGAATTTTATTTAAGCCCAATATCACCTATGAAACTTTACGAATCACTATTAACTGAAATAGCTGAGAAACAAGACCAACCCCTAATAATAGATGAGAAGTAATAGCTCCTTTGTCGCTACTACTCTTATCATTATACTGGTAGGCAGGCATTTAATGCAAAAAATAAATAATAAATGGCATTATACAAAATAGAAAAGAAATTAGAGTACATAAAAGAAAAGCCATTTCGACTTGAAAAGGAAATTCAAGAAATAACGGAAAATAATCTAAAAGCGATTTTCGGACTTGAGTTTGTGAAATCTGAATTTGCTCTAAATAAATTCCGAATTGATACTCTTGCATTTGACAGAGAAGCGAATGCCTTTATAATAATTGAATATAAACGAGATAAAAATTTTAGTGTTATAGACCAAGGGTATGCCTACTTATCTTTAATGCTTAATAATAAAGCCGACTTCATTTTAGAATTTAATGAAAACCTTGATAAAGCATTAAAAAGAACTGATGTTGATTGGTCGCAATCAAGGGTTCTATTTGTTTCACCTTCTTTTACGAATTACCAAAGAGAAGCAATAAATTTCAAGGACTTACCTATAGAATTATGGGAAATTAAACGCTATGAGAATAAAACTTTATCATTTGAACAAATACAAAAAGCGGGAACTCAGGAAAGTATAAAGACCATTTCAAAAACTGATAAGCTCGATGATGCCGTTGCAAAAGAAATTAAAGTTTATACAGAGGAGGAGCATTTGACAAATGTAAAGGAAGAAATAAAAGAACTTTACGAGAAACTAAAGTTAGCCATTTTGAATATGGACAACCTAGAAATTAAACCCAAGAAAGTTTACATAGCTTTTGTTTCGGGTAGAAATGTCGTTGATATATTACCGCAAAGAAAAGCCTTGAAAATTTGGCTAAATATGACTTTGGGAGAACTCGACGACCCAAAAGGAATTGCAAAAGACGTTTCAACTACCGGACATTGGGGAAATGGTGATTACGAGATAAAAATCCAAAATGATGAGGATTTAGAATATATTTTAAGTTTAATAAAACAATCCTTGAAGAAAAATAAAAAATAACAAAATGCCAACATTTTGGCTGTTTGTCTTCTATCTTGGACACAGCCCTTGTACCCCAACTCAATGTAAGTCTCTACCTCACTTGACTTCTGTAGAGGATAATCAAGCACCAGATCAAGGAGCCATGCATCTCTTGACTCCCTCAACAATAGAATGAAGACCTCCTTATGCTCTTTTTAGTATTACACGGGGTGTAGTGGGGGAATACTTTCAATGTTATAATGTGATTCAGAAACTCCAACGCAAACGGACATACAAGATGTTTCGCTGTTCGATATTTGGAATATCGGCAAAGTATGATTGTATGTACATATCCAAATCCCAGTTGTCTTTGATGCTATATGATATTTGAGGAATTAGTAGGGTTAACTTGTTTTCCGGAGCATAGATTCCTCCGACAAGCCACGTCCAGGCCGCGCCGAAATTGCCTGAAAATTGATTGAAAAAAGCATATCTAGAAGGAAAAAGATTTTTAACCGTCAATTCATAATTATAATAATTGAGAAGAGACAATCCGTTTTGCGAACGGTAATTGCCATTGTATAAACCCGAAATCATCCAATTGATACCGTTTTTGAAGGCGTAATCTATGCTGATGCTGCTTACCCATATATTATCGTCGTGTGGGGTGATAAAATAATTGGCTTCGCCTTTAAACCCAAAATTCTTGATGTTTCCCGCCCAACCTAATCCGAATGAATAATCATCATAGTATTGGGCGGCAATCAGTTGTATATCATAGGATTTGTAATTGAATAGATATTTTGCGGCGATGATACTTTGATTGTTGTCAAAATCATTATTAGTGCTATAGGCAATTTCTAGGTTTGATAATTCTCCGGTTTCATAAACCACACGAACGGCATCTGTACCGGGTTTTTCTTCGTAGTCGAAGTCTAAAAAATTAGATGAGTTAAATAAGTCGTTTGGATTCCATACGGTATTGATGCCCCAATTGATGCGTTGTCTTCCCAAAATAACACTCCATTTTTTGTAATTAAAATTGACATTCAAGCGGTCAAAAGTGCTTTGCATCAACACGTTTTCCTTGTTTATCGGCAAAAAAGTTAAGTCTAATATTCCCTTATCTTTGTCCAAGGAAGCAGCAGAGAAAAAAGGCAATTTGAGCATATCACCGTAAAAAATACGGTTTCTCATTCCCGAATGAACCGTGATATTTTCGCCCAAATATATCGTAAGATTCATCCTGTTGTGCAATAAGTTGTCGGTTAGCAAATCATCTCCATCATGAAAATTTACAGTGTTCAAGTATTTGATATAACCGCTAAACGATACATTTTCTTTTCGCCATGACAGTTTTTCTTCCTGTGCGTATAAGTTGTAGGCTATCAATACTAAGAATGAAGTCAATATGATATTTTTCATCCTTATTGGTTTAGTATGTCTCCTTTAAAGTGGAAGTATCTTGGATAATTTTGCCGTCATCTAATGTGATTACCCGTTTGGCTCTATCGATCACCCGTTGGTCGTGCGTTGAGAAAATAAAAGTCATTCCTTCTTCTTCGTTGAGTTTTTTCATAATATCCAATAATTGTGCGGTAGACTTGCTGTCGAGATTGGCGGTAGGTTCATCAGCTAAAATAAACTTGGGTTTACTCGCTAAAGCCCGTGCGACGGCCACGCGTTGTTGTTGTCCGCCGGACATTTGAGCGGGACGTTTATCGATTTGTTTTTCCAAGCCAACGGCTTTTAAGAGATTGATGACTCGTTTTCTGCGTTCTTGTTCGGGTTTGTTTTGCAATAGCATAATCAATTCCGTGTTTTCATAAGCGGATAAAACGGGAATAAGATTGTATGCCTGAAAAACAAAACCGATATGATGCAAACGAAAATCTATTAATTGGTTTTCATTGAGTTTTGAAATATCTTTTCCATCAATAAATATTTTTCCGTATGTCGGTGTATCCAAACCACCGATAATGTTCAAAAGGGTGGTTTTCCCGGAACCCGATGGTCCTACAATTGCCGTAAATTCTCCTTGTTTTATGGACAAGTTTACATCGTTTAAGGCTCGCACTTCGAGTTCGGTACCTTCGTTATAGAATTTCTTGAGATTAGTGGTTTCTATTACATTCATAATTAGTATTTTTAATCTGATTTTTTAAATTTCTCTAATGGCTTCAATGGGCTTGGTATTCAGTGCTTTTTTAGCAGGAAATACAGCCGATATAAAAGCGGTAAACAAGGTCATTAACAGGATTACCCAATAATATTGGGGTTCTAATTTGGTGTAAACGGTTGCTCCGACCCCAAAATATTCCATTCCTTGGGCGACGGAAAGAAATTGTAACCCGTGTTGTTCGAAATAATGAATGGTCAGAAAGGATATCAGCAAGCCCAAGGGGGCAGCAATCAAGGCGATCAATAATGTTTCTGTCATAATCATCAAAAACAATTTGGTTTTGTTGAAACCGACTGCCATCATTATTCCCAATTCTCTTTGGCGCTCCAAAACTGCCATCAGCATCGTGTTGATAATGGCAAAGGAAAGTGCTACCAAAATAATTGCCATAAAAATATAGGCAAAAGTGGACATCGTTTCTTGTGCATATCCCAGTTCGGGGGCAACCTCATCCCATGTTTGCACCTTATCAGCTGATGTAATGGCTTGCAAATCCTTTTTTACATCTTCAGATTGCTTGATATCCTCGAGTTTTATCAATATTTGGTGTGTGATATCTTGGGGAAGGTTTAATATTTCTTTTAAATCCGACTTTTTAATAAAAACATTGGAACGTTCTATCATTGAGTTATTTAACTTGTATATTCCTTCGACTCTAAACGCATAGGAAAGCACATCTCCCGAAAGGTTTTGAAAACTCAATTTTATTTTTGATTTCAATTTCAAGCCCAATTTATCGGCTAATTTTTTGCCGATAACCACCGAGGGTTTTTTGTATTTTGACAAATAACTGCCTTCGGATAATTTAGTGGGAATACTACTGACTTTTACTTCGCTATTTTTATCAACACCTATTAATTTGATACCCGTCGAACCTTTTGAAGTACTTGCCATAGCATCTATTATGCTTCGTTTGGAAAAAGCTTCTATGCGTTTATCTTTTCTCAAAAATGACGCTATTTTGTCAACATCTTGTATATTATTATTGATGATGGGGTTATCCAAATAATTTGAATGATGTATTTGAATATGAGCCAAATAGGTGTTTATTGCAGAACTGATTCTATTTTCGTTCATTCCGTTCATCATTCCCATAAAAAACATACTTCCCCACAATCCAAGTATGATTGAAAAAATAATCACACTTGTTCTTAATTTATTACGCCATAGATTTCTCCAAGCTACTTTTAGTATTGTTTTCATCGTGTTATTTTTTATGCATTGCTTTTAAGGTATTCAGTCGTAAGATCTTAAGGGTCGGATATAAAGCGACAAATACGGCAATACCAAAGATTATTAAACCGTGCGTTATAAAAATATCAGTGGAAATGGAAAAGGGTATTTCGGGTAAAAATCCGAATTTTTCCATCATATCTGCTTTGTCCGAAGGAAGTGGTAAAGGATTTTTGTGAAAGTAGTATAAAATGGGATAGGCGACGATGCTTCCCAAAACGACGCCTATCAAACTCAACAACAAGGTCTCAACCCAAAGAATTTTGATGATAACTTTCTTTTTCATTCCGATGGCAGTCATTATACCAAATTCAAAAATCCGTTCTTGGGTCATCATTAAAATGGTGCTGAAAATACCAAAAGTGATAATCAAATAAAGGATAAAAACCATATACAATCCGCCGGCGTTGTCCGCTACTATTGCTTGATGTAATTCGGGCAACATTTTTTTCCAAGTCATCACTTCAAACTGATTTTCAGGTAAATTTTTCAGCAACTGTATTCGTAATTTATCCACATCTGTTTTTTCACTTTTAAGTATGATTAAATTGGTTACAATATCGGGAGAGGACAAGTAATTTCGTAAAGTTTTTATAGGCATAAAAATCACCAAATTATTCAATTCTAGATTTTTTAAATCTATGATACCTGCAACTGTAAACTTGCCCGCCGCTGCCATTCCGTGATAACCTTGTCCAATAAGGTAAATCGTGTCGTTGGGTTTAAGTGAAAAATATTTTGCCAAGCCCTTTCCTACAATCACTTCATTGGCTGCAGATACAAAAGCCTTTCCTTTTGATAAGCGTTCCCCTAAGGATCTGATTTTGTTTTCTTTTTCAATATCGATTCCATTAATCAAAACGCCTTTGGAAGTATTTCCATACGAAGCCAATGAAAAGGTCTGCAGTCGTGGTACAATGTCTTCCACGCCTTCGGTAGTATTTATTTTTTTAATCAAAGTATCATTGAGCGTGATGCTATTTTCGAGATTGCGATCTTCCCAGTATCCTTTGTTGTGAATCTGTAAATAGCCGGTGTAATTTCCGGCGACATTCTTAATCACGTTATCATACATTCCCAGCTGCATAGATCTGATAATCAGAGCTAAAAACACAGCGATAAAAACTGAAATAATGGTAATAATACTCCTTTTTTTATTTCGCCAAATATTTCTCCAAGCCAATTTCAGTATGGTTCTCATAGTTCGGTTATCGTAATTTCTTAATGTGATTAATCGTAAAATAGCTTTCGCTTATGGGCTTATCAAAGACCAATTTATTATAGATGATAACCGTTTTGTTACCGGGTTTATCCACCGGAATAAATTCTATTTTCGAAGGCAATTTCTTGCCATCAAATAATTTCGGGTTATAAGCCAACATTTTATTGACTAAAAAATCATCTTCGTCATAAAATTCTATCTTCATTTGCATATTATCTTTCTGATCAACCCAAATAAGTAATTTTCCCCAAACAACCGGAGCATCTTCTTTGGGGGTGAGTTGAATTTTCCAGCATTTTAATCCACTTACTGATTCTTCCCCTATGATTTTGCTCGTATAATCCCTTACGATAGAAGAGCGTTTGACCAAATCGTCATTGGTTAAATCCGTTCCCATCCACGATTGCAACATCATAGAAGGGGGCATTTTTATGGTTCGTTCTATCGACGGCATATAGTTCCACATCTCGTTTTTGCGTTTTAGAAAAACAATCCCTTTTTCTTTTGCTGGATAACTGATGAGTGAAACGGCATAATCATCGCCTTTTGTCCAACTTTTTAGACGCATTTCGCGTTGCCACTTAGGACGGCTGATTTTTATGGTGATTTCTGCATAAGATGTATTTCCACGCACTTTGCGATCCGAATTTTTTAAAATTTCCGTAGCATCTTGTGCTTGCGCATACAACACGGTAAAAAGGCTGATTAGGGTTAATATTCGTTTCATATCTTTAAAAATTTCTAATAAATGAAAATAAATGTATTATAAATTTTCTGCAGCTATGTAACCGCTTCGCTCTCACATGAATTTTTTTAATTATCTTTCTGTGTGAATTTATAATTAATAAAATTCATGTTCGTTTCATATCTTTAAAAATTTCTAATAAATTGAAAATAAATGTATTATAAATTTTCTGCAGCTATGTAACCGCTTCGCTCTCACATGAATTTTTTTAAACAAAACTCTGTGTGAAATTTATGTTTAATAAAATTCATGTTCGTTTCATATCTTTAAAATTTACTCGTGAGATCTTCGATTAATTTATTTTTAACGGCATCCAAATCATAGGATGCACCGATGACATAGTAATGCAAGGCAATTCCATCCAAAGTTGCCGCTATTATTCGTGCTTCCGCTTCGACAGTTTTTGGATTTTCCGGGTTTAGTAAAAAAGCAATTCGTAGATAAGCTTCCGAAAATATTTTACTCATGATGGTTTGAACATCCGGCATATCGGTTACCTGCATTGAAAGTGAAATGGATAATTTCCAGATATGTGCGTTTTCGGTCATCATTTCAATAAAAAATTCAATCACCGTTTTAATAGCATCTTTCAGGGATTTATACTGTATTTCCGCTTGCATTTTTTCAAACAAAGTATCTGAAGCTTTTTTGTAGCTGAATAACAACACTTCTTTGAGTAAATCTTCTTTGCTTTTGAAATAATTGTACATCAATCCTTTAGATATTCCTCCTTTTTGAGCAATTGCGCTGATGGACGTGCTGTGATATCCATTGGTAGCAAATAGCTCCAATGCTACCAGAATGATTTCGGCTTTACGTTTATTGCGAATAATTTCGTTTTCTTCTTTTGATCTTGGTGCCATAATTCCTTTAAGACTGAACGTTCGGTCAAAGGTATAAGGATTTTCTATATTGGCCTATTTTTTTAATAGAAAATGTAAAAGTGGGATTAAAATGCCTTCGACAAGGATATCATCATCAGAATTGCTCTAATGTATTTTTTTTGTTCTCCCTCAGAGATTCCAAAATCCTTGTGCTATCACAACCCTAATAAGTATCCCCCTTATTGAAGAATTTTCAGATAGGGATACTTTCTATGAATAGAAGGGGAGGAAACGAAAAAATCTTATAGTAGCCTCAAAATTGGAAGAGAACGGGAAGAAGTCAATTTATCGGGGAAATTACCTTTAATAAACTATAGCATTACCTACCACCCTCCTGAATTTTTGCTGATTGCTTTCTTTTTTGTATATTTGCCTGAGAATGAATTGGGTTTAAATACCTCAGCTATTGGGACTGTAAATGGATATCGTTAACAAATGTTCTTAGCTATGAAATCTGCTTTTATATTTTGCTGTATAGGAATATTGTCGAGCATACACCCTGCCATTATGAAAGTATATGGTGCGGTTGATAAAGAGGTAAATCGTCCTATTTTTCATACCATTCACCCTTCTTTAGATAGGGAGAAGGGTAGTAGCGTTTATGAGTTAAATAGTGATGATCTGATCTCTGGTCAATCTACACCTCTTACTCATGTAGGAGAAGAACCCAAGAGGAGAAGGGATGTAGAATGCAGTACAATAAATACCCTTTTTGCTTGTGACCGTTTAAAGGATTCTTTAGAACTCGTCAACTTATACAATGAGCTGGATGGTAATAGTTGGGGGGTGTTTCAATGGGATTTAAATAAACCTATGAATACTTGGTTTGGTGTACGTCTCAATTCTGATGGCTGTGTACAATCCATCACTTTAAGTTCAGTTAATGGACAATTGCCGGATTTACAACTCCCTGCCTTGGAAAAGTTATTCATATCGGGAGGCTCCAATCTTGGACTTCAGGGGATTATACCTGATTTTACGGGAATTCCGGAGCTCAGTGACCTTAGTTTAATCGGTCATGATAGTTTAACCGGTCGCATTCCTGATTTTTCTAATTTGAAACACCTAAAGAGGCTTCAACTTAGTCGTAATGGATTGAGTGGGAACATTCCGGATTTTCACAATATGCCAAATTTGGAATCCCTTGAAGCTTCATCTAATAATTTCACGGGAGCCCTTCCTGATTTTTCTAACTTGAAGCAGCTCACCAGGCTTCGTCTTAGTGCTAACGGATTGAGCGGTAACATTCCGGATTTTCATAATATGCCTAATTTAGAAACTCTTGAAGTTTCATATAATAATTTCACAGGAGCCCTTCCTGATTTTTCTAACTTGAGGCAACTCAAAATATTGACCATTAGAGAATTCTCAATAATCGGAAATATTCCTGATTTTCATAACTTACCCAACCTCAATAAGCTCAGCATAGGGGGAGATTGGGCTGGAGAATCCAAAATCTCCGGAACAATTCCTGATTTTTCTGCACTTCCTAATCTCAAAGTGCTCAATATTTCATATACTAAGATTAAAGATGATATCCCTGATTTTGCTAATTTACCCAAGTTGGAAAAATTGACCCTTATTGGTCGAGACTTATCTGGCAGTATCCCTAATTTTTCTAACTTGCCATCACTCAAATCAATGAGAATTGGAGGATTTGTACGTGTTCTTATCCCTTTTTACTCAAATATTGAAGGGCACATCCCTGATTTTTCCAACTTACCTTTACTGGAATCATTGGAATTGACTTATAACCATTTGGAAGGGGATATCCCTGATTTTGCCTTTTTACCTAGACTTATTGTTTTGGATCTATCTCATAATAGATTGATGGGTATCCCTGATTTTAAATCTTTACCAAATGTTGAGGAAATAAATGTTTCGGTAAATGATCTTTCTGATACCATACCTTCCTTTGTAAATTGTCCTCATCTGGAAAAGTTAGGGGTGGCTAACAATGAATTTAATTCTTTTGATTCGGGTTCTACTTTTCCAACGTTGAATAATCTCTATGTAGAGTATAATTTCTTAACATTTGAAGATATATTACCTCGTGTAAATTTATTTACTCTTTACGCCCCACAAAGACCCATTCCAGTCAGCCCTCGGGCATTTATTAATAGTAAGGAAAATATAGAATTGGACCTATTGATCGATGAAAATGTAACGGGCAGTACATATGTTTGGTATGTCAATGGAAACTATATTGACTCTACAGATAACAACCATTTGGAATTGGATAGCAATTACCAAGCGGAGGATATTTTTTATGTTATGATTACCAATCCGGGTGCTCATTTATTATTTTTAAAAACGGATACTTTTTCATTTGCAACTATAGCCAAGCAAATCGACAAAGATGGCGACGGCTACTCCGTTTTAACCGATTGTGATGACAATGACCCCAATATCCATCCGGGGGCAATGGATATTCCCAATAATGGAATTGATGAAAATTGTGATGGATTGGATTCAATCACCTTAGTAGAAAACGTTAAACGAGTATCGGGTATTAATATATTTCCCAATTCTTTTAAAGATGAAATAAACATTTCCTGTACTTGCCATCGACTAGTCCGTGTTGAGATAATAAACGCACTCGGGCAATCGGTTTATAAAGAAAAGCTCCCAATAGATCCTAAGGGTAGTAGACTTAATACTTCGAAACTTCCTATGGGATCCTATTGGCTTAAAATCCTGAATGATAAGGACGATATCTTAATCATCAAACAAATACTGAAGAATAAATTGTAGGAATTTCGCCGGTATTACCGCATTGGGTATCTTCGTCAGGTTTATGGATTCTATAATTCGTGCAGATATAGCATTGCCTAAGTTAATCGGAACATACCTCTGATTTAAGCAAAATCACCAAGGCAATTGTGAACTAATTTTACTCTATTGCTATATAACAAAGAATTTGTCCTGCTTTAATATTGAAGAATCCCGGATTTTAAGTATATTTGTTTTGACAATGGAATTGAGAAAGGAAAAAGGAGTTATCCATCTCTTTTACTAAATCACATAAAACGATATATCGCGGATTATGAGAATTATGTTTCTAGATATTTTGAGCATTGAGAAGTAGTATAAATATAAGTTTATTCGTTCACTAAAAATAAAGAAAAATGAAAGCAATTAATTTAATCGTTTTGCTTGTCTTGTTTCTTGATCCGGAAGCTCAAGGGCAAGAGTTTGCTCCCGTTGGAAGTAAATGGTATTACACCAATATCGAAAGTTTTTTTTCTCCAGCCCAAGGCTATGTAACGATAGAATATACTAGAGATACAACCATTCAAGGGCTAAATTGTAAGATATTGAAAGAAGTCGAATATAGATCATATGGCACTTCTATTGACCCAAAGAGGTTAGAGTATCTGTATGTGAAAGGAGATACCGTCTGGAGATATTCGGATGATAATAATTTTTACATTCTATATAACTTTTCTGCCAATGTAGGGGATTCATGGGTTTCTAAATCCTACGATGTAACTTATGATAAAGAAATAAAATATGAAGTTACTGTAGATAACGTAAGATTTGTATCTATAAATGGGTATAATCTTAAAGTTATGAATTGTTCTACAAGTATTTATTATTTTCAATTTGGTGGAGAAGTTATCCAATTGCTTGGAGGAGTGCAATATATGTTTCCCTTCAATTATGGTTTTTTAGATTGTGATATTAGGAGAGGTCTAAGGTGTTATAGCGATCCCGAATTCGGCCATTACAATACAGGATTGGTTGAAAATTGTGATGAATTAATTTCGGCTACTATTGACCCCTTGGTTTCAAATGACAAAATTAAAATATTCCACAATCCTGCTTCGGGAAAATTATCCATTGAGTTAAACCGGGGTTTTAGGGATCTTCGGTATATTAATATTTACACCTTAGATGGTCGACTTATAGATAAGATAGTAGGTACTTCTTCAAAAGAGAAATATAGCATAGAGTTCTATAAGAGTGGACTCTACATTTTTGAATTTGTCGGTAATCATTATAGAATGGCCAAAAAAGCAGTTGTAAACTGACGCCAAATTAAATCGAGTGTACAACTCCGTTTATCCGTCCTATATCTCCATATGTGATCTGTTTTTAGACCACTGCGCATAGCTCATTGTTGATAGGAAGGTGGTAACGACATATTTGATTATATTTGCACTTACTCAGAAAACCAAAGGAGATGGATGCTAAGACGAATACCAGATCAAGAGACAAAATTAACATCATCGCTATTTCCCTGGTGGGATTGGGCGGGTTGCTCAATATGTATTCCCCTTCCACCAAACTCGACCTCTTCTTTATCGTGCCGGGGATAGTGCTTTTGCTCTATTCCACCTTTTTGAAATACCGACGAAAGTCTACTCCGGAGTCTGAATAATCGCCCTCGGGGTTTAATGTATTTTTTTAACGTATTGAGTTAGGATGACGATACGTTGTCCTTCCACGCGCCCTTCGATCTGTGAGGCGTTGTCATGTACTAGGG
>JALSTN010000088.1 GCA_026983735.1 Saprospiraceae bacterium
CGGCTCGGTCCCCGGGGCAAGTAGCTTTGATATTTTCAAAGAAGTACTTGTCTCCTGGCTTTGCCTTATTAATCAAAGCTCGTGTATCCGGTCTGTATTTTCCACCGCGATTCGTTACGGGTTCAGGATCTTGTCGTTTAGCAATTCTAACCACTCTAAATCCATTCACCTTACACCGAGCATTGAAGTTAAAGTTCTGCAATACAGCTCTAACACCGGAGAATGCCTTGAATGATCCATTACCGATGGCCCCTCCTTTAAATTTACCAATCATCGGGATAGGATCTGGAATACGCTTGACGGTATAAAAGAATTTGGAAGGCTGTAATCCACCGCCAGAAACAGTGATTGAGGCACGTCCCGGTCGGGATGCCTTGACAATATATTTACTATTTCCTTTTTTGTTAATAGTAATACCCGATCCTTCGACTTTCAACTGATTAGAAGATACACCGGAAGCGGCTACAGTTACGGGGTTATCAACGCCGATGTAGAATACTTTCATACTATCAAGTGAGACCGAAACAGAACGTTGTCCTACCTCATACTCAAAGGTCTTACTGTAGGTCTCACTCTTTTTCGTCACAGGATTAGTAACTGTAATAGCGACGTTATATTTTCGTACTCCGACAGCTCTGGGGACAGTTTTCCATTTCGCCACCCCATTTGCATCAGTAGATAAGCGAGTACCATTGACTCGAATATCGATACCTGTCTTAGAGGTACCACCAGCAGAGGCACCCAAAGAGATTTCTGTCTCGAAAGGTTCGCCCATAACGACGTAAGACTTCTTGGGGGATGAAAGCGGTATAAATTTATCCAACTTTACATCCTCTCCTCCTACTTTACTTAAAAGATAATTCAACACAGTAGCTTCAGCGACCTTAGAGTCATTCTTAAACTTATTAAAAATCGGTAGTGTTGCACCCAATGGCATATGATTAAAGACAAAATCAGCCCAGTTCTTTCTCTTAACCAGGGATTTCTTCCAGGACTCATCATCAATTCCCAGTGGAAGCTGACCTATATGAGCGGCACGATCCTCTTCATCAAATAACTCAGCAAACTTATCTTTGTACTCGAGGATCTTCGCTCTAAGCTCTTCACCCTTTCCCCCTTCTACGAGCAAGCGTGTTGTGATATCTTTATTGCGAAGTCCTCTCCACTCACCAGTAGATTCAAACTTATCATTATCATCTACGACACCGTCATTGTTACCACTTTTGTCAATCAATTCAGCCACAAGACCATCAATATAATCATTTAATTCATTCGAATACTGCTGAGCTAAAGGGACTCTTTCAGCATATTTTTTAAAAGTCTCATCAGCTTCAGCTCTCTTTTGAATAAGAGGGCCGGCTAATTTATTTTTCTCATCAAGAGAGTGATTTGCCTGCAACAATCCTTCATCAATCATTTTAAAAGCGTTGAAGATTTCTGCAGAAACATTTAGCGCTAGCAGAGCAGTCAATACCAAATACATGATATTAATCATAATCTGCCGCGGTTCCTTAGGTATGGACATATATTATATTATTTATTATTATCAAATAAAATATCAACGCGACAGACTATGCTCCTGCTTTAAATGCAGAAAGTACATTGCCATAAACAGAATTCAAAGAAGATAGATTTCTATTCAATGCAGAAATTGATTCTTTGTACTGCTTCGTATCTTCGGCTGTTTCACTTAAGTCCTTCATCGCAGAAACCATTTTTGCATAAAAGCCATCCATTGCCTTAAGATGCTCTTTTGTTTTTGAAAAATCAACTTCTTGCAATGCCTTTAAAGAAGCTAAGCTCCTAGACATAGTCTGCATCTCTTTCAACATATCTTGGAGGTTGCTCTGTACTAACTCAGTATCCAAAGCTTTTCCACCTGCAGAACTTAAAGGGGCTATTTGAGAGTTATAATCTCCCAAACCAGGATAAAGTTTTTCCCAATAATAATCACTATCCGGTGGTAACAGACCTAACATTAGGAAAATCAAAGCCTCCGTTGTAAGTCCGGCTGTAATCATCGGTCCTCCCCACGGTTCACTATTAATCTTACCAAGAGCTCCCATCATGACTACAGATGCTCCTACACCGATCACTAAGTTTTTTAAATACTTAAACCATTTTTGCTTGTAAAACGCCATTTTTTCGAATTTTTGTTATTAAAAAAATAAATACCTGTCATTAATTAATACTAAGCCATTGGGTATTCCTTCAATATCCCTTCAGCTCATTTCATAAAAATATATATTCGTAAAGTCTAGTAAACGCTAATTCAACTACAACTCTTAAAAATCTCTTTGAGCACGCCCTAAGAAGGTCAAAACACAACGGAATCCGATGTATGACTTCGATGTGTCTTGATATTCCCAATGACGAGTGCCGGTCTGTAAATAATAGCCTACATCTTTCCAAGACCCCCCGCGAATTACTTTCCGCTTGTATACTTCAGGATCATCGTCCTTCGCATCGTACTTCAGATCCGGATTCAAATCATGTACATAGTTATATGCATTGTCATTGTAAGCACTTTCTGTCCACTCAGATACATTCCCTGCCATATTATAAAGTCCATAATCATTAGGAAAATAAGCGTCAGCTTTTACTGTAAGTAGCCCACCATCCGACGGATAATCTCCTCTACCCGGCTTAAAGTTAGACAATAAACATCCTTTTCTGTTTCTTATGTAATAGCCACCCCATGGATAGGGTGCTGACATTCTACTGCCGCGAGCAGCATACTCCCATTCAGATTCTGTAGGCAATCTGAAGTTCTCGGTATTGACTTCACTTACTTTGTACTTATTCCATAAATTCGTTCTCCATGCACAAAAGGCCATGGCCTGCTTCCAATTAATACCGACCACAGGATAATCATCATAAGCGGGATGTGAGAAATAGTTTCTTGTAAACGGCTCATTATAAGAATAAACAAAGTCTCTAATCCAACATAAGGTATCGGGATAGATATTGACTTTTTCTTTGTGAATGATGGCTGTGCGCTTTACATTTTTGTTTCGCGCTGCCATCTGCCAATCTTTCCATTCATAATCATATTCAAATTGAGATACATCATACTCCCGACTACCTGAAAAGGCCATATCTCCTTGATAGAACATCTCATCTAATGCCTCGTCTTCCCAATCAATTTCAACGTCCCAGTCTATTTCTTCATTCCCATCCTCATCTTCTATAAAATCACCGAGAATAGTATGGGCAATCTTATCTCTTACCCAAAACACAAATTGTCTATATTCATTATTGGTTATCTCCGTATCGTCCATGTAAAATCCATGTATGGAAATTGTTTTCGGTCTATTAACCCGAAGATGGAAAATATCCTGATCTGATTGCCCTATCTGGGTAACCCCCGTAGGGACATAAACCATACCATATGGATTAATGCCGCCCCATTTTGGGCGATCCTGTACTCCAAGTAATTCTCCTGTCGGTCCTGAACCGCCACATGAACTAAGGAATAATAATACGATAGCACTTACACTAAAAATTAGTGATTTTGTCTTAAATTTCATTATGACACTACTTTACAAATATAAAAAATATAACCTAATAAACTCCTTTAACGGAAAACAAACGCAAATATATAACCTTAATTTTTATCTAACAAAAAAAATCATTAATCGATATATAATTCTGTTTTGATTAAATTTTCATAATTATATATCGAAATACAACGAATAACTGACTCATTCTTTATAAATATATTGGGTTGAAAATAATTGGCGGGCTTTTCTTCCCCTTTCTCAAGCCTCCCCAAGCATATATTATTGAAATTTCACTTCCTGAGCCTGACCAATATCTTTTA
>JALSTN010000089.1 GCA_026983735.1 Saprospiraceae bacterium
CTTTAACCCTATTGGTAGCGATGGACAGCGTGATTCATGATTCGACGAATCAGATAAACCGTTACAATATACTTTGCCATTTCATACCCAATACCTATCTTATATACTGGGATATTACTCCTAAAAAACTACTTAGCCGGCTCTTCAAAGAGCGAGACAAATACTGGCGGTCCTCCCAAAACAAAAGGGCTTTGGAGCGACTTCATATGGGCCCGGATGAAGTGTGCACACTAGCTTCCATCGTAGAAAAAGAATCTAATCTCAAGGAAGAACGGCCCATTATAGCCGGTGTGTACCTCAATCGTTTGCATAGAGATATCAAACTTCAAGCTGATCCTACTGTAGTGTTTGCTACGGGAAATTTTGGGTTGCGACGGATACTCAATAAACATTTGAAAATTGAGTCCCCTTACAACACTTACTTACATTCGGGGCTTCCTCCAGGCCCCATTTGCCTCCCTTCAAGAAATGCGATTGAGTCGGTCTTAAAAGCCCCTGAACATGATTATATCTTTTTTTGCGCTAAGCCCGGTTATACAGGTGCGCACAATTTCGCAAAAGATCTCCGGGGACATGCTCATAATGCTCGAATCTACAGAAAATGGCTCAACAAAGAGCACATTAATTGACAATGAAAGTAATAACTTCCGGATTTAACATAATAAAGACAACCAAGGCCATCTGAATAAGTATAAAAGGGATTATCCCTTTATAAATGTCAACGGTTTTTACCTCGGGTGGCGCCACCCCTTTCAAATAAAACAATGAAAAACCAAATGGTGGGGTCAGAAAAGATGTCTGTAAATTTAACGCCAATAAAATCGCAACCCAAAGCAACAACTGCGGCATTGTGTGAAGTGCAGGAGAGAAATCTTCAGGAGAAAAGGCCTTGAGAATGGGAAGAATTACAGGCACAATGATAAAGATGATCTCTATAAAATCTATAAAAAAACCTGCCACAAAAACCACCGCCATTACAATCACTAGAAAACCCCATGGTGTAAACCCTCCCTCTGTGAAATAGTCAATCAAAAAGATATCTCCGTCCAATCCTCTAAAAACTAAAGTAAATGTCGTCGCCCCTAACAAAATAAAGAATACCATACTAGTCATCTGAGTCGTTTCCTTGGCAATGCCATTGAGTATTTCCCAAGAAAGTCTTCCTCTCATCATGGCGATGATTATACTTCCTGCAGCGCCCAATGCTGCGGCCTCCGTTGGGGACGCAATCCCAGAAAAGATGGACCCTAACACTGCCAAAATCAAGAGCAAGGGCACAAATAGGGCGATCCATACCTTATTATCGATCGAGTCTACCTTCTTTTTTGGCAACTGGTTATATTCACCAGAACTAGAAGCATCAAATCGGGTAGAAACGCTAAAAAATTGGGTTATCACCAGGGTGTAAATCAAATAAAAAAAGACCAAAATTATACCTGGCACTACTGCAGCCTTGAACAAATCCCCCACCGAAATATTGAAAACACTACCGAGGAGCACCAAGACGATCGAAGGAGGGATGATCTGCCCTAAGGTTCCTGAAGAAGCAACAACCCCAGCAGCCAATCTAGGGCTATACCCATACTTCAACATAATCGGTAAGCTAATCGTACCCATCGTCACTACCGTAGCACCAACAATCCCGGTAGAGGCAGCCATAAGCGCCCCTACCACGATTACAGAAATCGCCATTCCGCCCTTGAATCTAGAAAAAATTCGAGACATGGAGACCAATAACTCTTCAGCTATCCCGGAGCGCTGTAAGGTAATCCCCATAAATATAAATAATGGAACAGCCATAAGGACATAATTACTCATTACGCCCATAATCCTAGATGGCAGAAAAGAAAAAAACTCCGGACCTAAGGCGATGACACCCACTAAGGTAGCCATTCCTCCCAGCACAAAAGCCACTGGGAATCCGGTGAGTAAAACTATTAGTATCCCTAGAAATAGTAATAATGCTAAATATTCCATTTCTTCCATTTACGCAATTCGAGAAGGATTTGTACCAAGCCCTGCATAGCTAACAATACAAATGCGAATACAATGATAGATTTTATAATAAAATAATAAGGTAATCCTCCGGGATTGGGACTTCCCTCCATCGTCTGCCAGGCATGATATGCATATCTAAAGGCAGTATACACTACTAAGAGACACCAAGGAATCAGCAACATGAAATACCCTAAAATATTGACTAGGGCTTGGACTCGAGGTGAAAATTTTATATAAAAAATGTCGACACGCACATGTTTATCCTCAGACAGTGTAAATGCACTTCCCATTAGAAAGATTAAAGCAAAAAGTTGCCATTCCAATTCAAGCACCCAGGTTTTAGTGATATGAAATATATAGCGAAAAATGACATCAATGGTTATAAGAGCGATAAGGGCAATATTGAGTCGAGAAACAAATGTACCCATCCCCTTATTGAATCGATTAATTTTATCTGCAATTGTCATAAGGACAAAATTAGAAAAACTATCGTTAACAAGGGGAAAACTTAAAGCATTATTCTGCACAACCACTTCAGTGAGCCTATAAAAAGAAGAAGGGAGAGCGTTACCGCTCTCCCTTCTTATGAGTTTAGCACGTTGATTGTAAACCTAGAATTTTAGTTTTACTCCAAGATTGAAACGCCTTGGCATTCCGAGAAATACTTCAGCTGTAGCTGCTGTGTGACTATTGATCTGATTGCCATCCGCATCTTTTACTTTATATGCATTATACCTGCTATTATCAACAGCATCCTGTACATATAATGCATCTGTCAAATTGAAGACATGACCAAATATGGACACACCGTACTTAGATTTAAGTGGCAGATCATAATAGAAATTAAGATCCATCAAAGTATAATTTGGAGCTTTCCATGTCTGTATACGATTACCATCCGCATCCTCTTCCAATTTGTTTCTTGTAAACGGATCCCAATCTGCATAAAAATCTCTATAGTGACGAACCATCAACTGAATCATCATATCTTTTACCGGGAATACACCGAGAGATAAAACAGCTTGAGTCTGGGGCGCATCTCCCACCTTTAAGTCCTTCACATAATAAGTCTCTTTCTTCGTCTCTTCTACCCCATTGTCATAAGACTTATAAGTACCTTCTACATCCTTAGAGTATCGCCAATCAGCTAAGGAACCAGCAAACCCAATCTCCAACATAGAAATCGGCTTGTACTGTACATCTAATTCCAATCCAGCATGTACTTGCTCCATACCTGTAATAAAAGTAATTCCCTCCGTACCATCTTGATTGACGATGCTGACATTCTTAGTTCTATCTTTCCAATCTGTATAATATCCACTGAATCGAGCTTTTAAACTATTATCTGTTGAAAAGAAATTAGCGCCGGCCTCGATAGCTTGGAATTTTTCATTCTTAGGATCTTCTGCCTTTACTCCATTTCTATCATTGATGACCGCATCAAAAATAGGCACTTTAGACACATAACCTAAATTAGCAAAGACATTGACATTTTGGTTAACCAAATAATTAGCACCACCTTTAACTTGAAGTCCATCGATATTTCCGGTATTGACTTCTAAGTTGTTGCCATCGGAAGTCTTTTTAAAATGATTAAAATAGTTGTAGTTAATTACAGAGTAACCCACCATTCCATATACAGATAATCCATTATTACTGTATTCAGTCTGAGCAAAACCACCCAACCATTTCACTTTATTAGTAAAGTTGTAAGCAATTTTATCTCCTAACTTTGTCCTTCGGTTAGGGTTAAAGTCATCTGAGTTATCCATATAATATTCACCTCCAAGGAGATCTCTAACTTCTCTAAAGTGATCAAT
>JALSTN010000090.1 GCA_026983735.1 Saprospiraceae bacterium
GTATTAGTCATCTTTTCAGCATCTGTGGGAGTGAGATCATATGGGCATTTGGTTATAATCACCGCATCTGCTCTGGCTGCTCCTGAAGGCCATTCTCGCAATCGGCCGGAGGGGAGGAGGAAGTCCCGAGTATAAGGGCGCGCATACTCAGATAATAATAGATTAAGTGCTGGCTTTACTTCTCTGTGTTGAAAGGCATCATCGAGCAATATGACCTGTAATTCCGGATAATCCCCGATGAGTTTAGGTATCCCGAAAACACGACTTTCGGATACAGCGACTTTTACTTCCGGAAATTTGAGTTTGTATTGTAGGGGTTCATCTCCTACTTCTTCCGCATTGTTGGAAGGGAGTACTTCAAGATATCCTTTGGTCTTTCGTTTGTATCCACGACTGAGTATGGCGACGGAGATGTAATGATTTAGCAATTGAGTGAGATATTCCACATGCGGTGTCTTACCTGTTCCTCCAATGGCAAGATTGCCTACGCCTATTACAGGAATGCTAAATCGAATACTGTTGAGCAGTTTTAACCTATAAAGAAGATTGCGTATGGCGATGACAGCTCCATAGAGAAGTGAGAAAGGAAAAAGAAGAATCTTGACAATTATTGATCCGACCATGTGTACAGATTAAAAGAAAACCGCAAAAGGTTATAAGACCCTTGCGGTTTTATTTTTAGCGATTATGAGCTTTTACTTGACGGCAAAAGTCAACTTAAGGGTAACTCTAAACTCCTTAACGACGCCATTTTTAATGGTAACACTTTGATCTTTTACCCAGGCAGATTTGATACCTTTTATGGATTTGGAAGCAGTAGCTACTGCCTTTTTGGTAGCATCTTCCCATCCAGTGGATGAGCAACCCATAATTTCGATTACTTTCATTACTGACATAGTCCTCTTTCTTTTTGTTGTGAATTAATTATTTTATAACTAGAATAGTAAACGTTGACTGTTTAAGATTGTTTTATGAATTGTAAAATGAATTTTTATGAAGGCTCTTGGGAGATTGAATTTCATGAGTAAGTATAGCATTTAGGAGAAATGAGTTTTGTTTATTACTCTTTACCTTGATTCAAAGAATAGAAAATGAAACCGTGTAAATTATTTTACTCCTTGAGTAGTATCCGTTCTTGAAGTCCAATTGTGATGAGATAATATCCCTTGGGCAACGAGGATATATCGAGATCGATTGAGCTCATTTGGATGGGATAATTTTTAATTCGTATACCGTTTAGTGTAGAGATAGTTATGTTTATTACATATGAAGGAATCCCACGGAGATGAATAAAATGAGCAGATGGATTTGGAAAACACTCAATGGATATGGGGAAAGGTCTGGAGGTAGAGGTAGAGGAGACTGCTTTACGAACGAACTGAAGATGTAGATCCCCCGCCGAGGTGGATACAGCTGAATATAATGAATCCTTCCCTTCAGAACTAGGTTGATAGTAGATATGAAAGGTATAATCCATGGCTCCTTTTATCGTAGTATCCGGATAAAAATCAGTAGAGAAAGGCATAGGTAAGGGATGCAAACTTTGGAGGTTTAACGGCGCGTTTCCTCGATTGGTTATTACGAATGTGACAGTATCTACTTGTCCTATACGAATGCTCTTAAGAGGGGATACGGAGTCGGATACCCATCTAGGGACCTCTGAAAAGGCTGCGGTTGTAGGATAATTATGGCGTTTCCACGCATTCATTCCACCCAGCATATTGTAGACCTCTTTGAAACCCAATTTTTTCATAATGGGTATTGTATTGCCACTTCTTCCACCGGATTTGCAGTGGATTAAGTAAATTTTGTCTTTGATAAGAGTATCCAGTTGTTGGTCGAAATCAGCATCGTAATAATTGCGCTCTATCGCATGGATGAGATGATCTGGAATGTACTCCCCCGGCGTTCTTACATCCAAAATCACAAAATTAGGATTGTTGGTGTTCGCTTTAATAAGGCTATCACATTGAAGGGCCGACAAGTCTTGAAATACTTGTGATTTTATGGTATGAAATGGTAAAAAAGTTATGAAAATAAGTAAAATCCGAAGGTTCATAAATACAGTTGTTATTTAGATATTATTTGCAAAGGTGATAAAAGTTATCCAATATAAAAAAATGATCGAAGAGATTATATCTTTGCCTTGATATAAAAATCACACTCAATAGTAGAGAAGTCAAGAACGAGCCTCGATCGTGATGCAGAAAAATAGGGAAATAAATTCTATTGAGAGCGAAGCGGTTCCATAGCTGTAGAAATTTTATAATAATTTTATTATCAATTTATTAGAAAATTTTAAAGACATGAAAATTTTAATCATTGGTGGGGGCAACATGGGGATGACTTATGCAGAAGGATTTTTGAAGTCTCATATCGTTGATCCTAAAGGGATGATGATATTAGAGAAATCTCACGAAAAAGCAATAGAGCTCAGAAAAAGGAAAATAGGGACAGTTTATGGTACCCCCGAGACCTGTATTCCCAAGGCAGATCTTATTATATTGGCGGTCAAGCCACAGGATACGGAAGGGTTGTTTAAGAGTATTCAAGCTTTTGCTGAACCACAACAGGTCTATTTGTCTATAATGGCAGGAGTGACGATAAATGCAATACAGGCCCAGCTGGGTATTGACAAAATCGTACGCGCGATGCCCAATTTGCCTGCTAAAATTGGTAGAGGAATGACGGTATTCACTGCTTCAGATGCTGTTACAAGAATAGAACTCGCCATGGTACAAAACTTGATTAATACGACAGGTAAGAGTCTTTATGTAAGTGATGAATCAATGATAGATGCGACTACAGCCATAAGTGGCAGCGGCCCTGCTTATGTCTGGTATCTCATGAGAGGTTTAGTAGAATCCGGAATAGAGATGGGTTTTACACAATCTGAAGCTGAATTGTTAGTGAGTCAAACCTTTCTTGGAGCAGTTCAGTTGTACAATGCCGATCAACTTGATCTGAAAGAATGGATTCGTAGGGTCTGCTCGAAGGGTGGAACTACGGAAGCCGCATTGTATGAAATGAAATCATCCGGCGTTCTTGAGAAACTACAGGCTGGAGCCAAGGCAGCATTGGAAAGGGCTAAGGTCTTAGGGAGGGGTGGAAAATAGAAAAGATGCAGATAGTATCTGTCCATAAAATCATTCATGCTGAAAGCGTATCTTTTTGCGATATTTTCACTTTTTAGAAAATTTTAAAGATATGAAACAGATGAAAAAGTCGAAAAGATAACATTAGATAAAACAGAATCCTCCCTGTCGGCCAGACATCCGCTTATCATTGCCGGAATGGAGAAGTGTAAAATAGATTACCTTCTGCCCAAAAACCCAGCAAAAGACCTTTTAGGCTACAATCCCAATTTTATAGTCTTAAAATTTTGTAGTAGATTAGAGGTAATGCAAATTGTATGCATCTATGGACTAGCGGTGCGCTAACATGATTTTTTAATCATAGATTCACAAATAGAGCTGAAGGATAAAATTCATGTACATTTCCCCCCAATTCTCATTATCTTCGCCCTTAATTTGGATACTTAGGAATGTACTTAGCAGGGAAGGAAGAAGGGACATCTGTTAATTCTTCAATATATACTTGCTCACAGAATAAATTATTTCAATGATAGAGATTCAAAAGGTTTTAATTACGGACCATGTTCACCCGGTCTTAATGGAAGGACTAGAGCGTCTCGGGTATCAGGTACAGTATTCTCCAGAAATTACACTTGAGGAGGTTAGAGGTATTATCGAGAGCTTTGAGGGGATTGTAGTAAATACTAAAACGAGGATGGATGAAGGAATGTTAAGAAGGGGAACACGACTTAAGTTTATTGCCAGGTTAGGGTCAGGGTTGGATATTATTGACCTGGAGACCGCTGCGGAATTAGGAATACAGGTGTTGCGCTCACCGGAGGGGAATGCCAATGCGGTAGCAGAACATGTGTTGGGGATGATACTTGCTTTGAATCATAAAATCATGCAAGGAGACCGAGGGTTGAGACAATTTATCTGGGATAGAGAAAAGAATAGAGGTAAAGAGTTGGAAAATAGTACAGTAGGTATTATTGGATTTGGGCATACCGGCAGTAAGTTGGCGGAAAAACTAAAAGGGTTAAATGTTAAAATTTGGGTTTATGATAAATACCGGCAACAAATAACGACACAATTCCCATTTGTGGAAGAGAAGGAATTTGAAGAGATACTGAAGGGAGCAGATTATATCAGCTTCCATGTTCCACTAACTTTGGAAACGAAGTATATGCTTCGGAGGGAGACTTTGGAAATGTGTAAGCCAGGCGTGTGTATTATAAATAGTTCAAGGGGGAAGGTCGTACATTTAATGGATTTGTTGGAAGCGATGGATATGGGGAAGGTAAGAGGGGCGTGTTTAGATGTCTTTGAGAATGAAAAACCGGATCAGATGACCGTTGCAGAAAAAAAAATGTACCGTAATCTTTATCGGAGAGAGAATGTAATTTTGACACCCCATATAGCAGGTTGGACAGTAGAATCCAAGCAAAAAATAGCGGAAGTACTACTAAAGAAAATAGAGAGGATTAAAAACAAGGATAGAGATTAATTTGGTCAGAAGCTTTGTCAGATTTTAAGAAATTGTTAACATTGCAGCGTCTTTGTGAAGGAGGCAGGGCGTGTTCAAAACGAAATATAAAACTGTAATTTTTTATTTTACTAATTCATTTATACTATTCTTGGAATAGATTACAGGATATAATAAGTTGTGCTTGGATTTTCCCTGTTTTCATGTTGCAAATTATATGATAAAATATTTTTATACATAAAAATTATTATATATGTTTAAGCGTATACTATTCTTATTGTTAGGTGTGATTATGACAGGATCTGCCATCCAAGCTCAAACCGTCATAGTGGGGTCTGTTAAAGAAAAGGACGGAGGAGATCCGGTATTATTTGCCAATATAGCTGTAAAGAAAGGGGATAACCTTGTCACCGGTGGTCAAACGGATTTTGATGGAAATTATCGAATATCCAACATCGATCCGGGAACCTATGACATCGAAGCGTCTTATGTAGGGATGCAGACACAAAAGGTAACCGGCGTGGTGGTAATTAATAATAAAATTACAAGGGTCAATTTCAATTTAGCGGCAGAAGGAGTGATGCTCAAAGCGGCGGAAGTGATTTCATATAAGGTGCCACTTATTGATAAGGGATCTCCTGAGTCCGGACAGACGATTACAGGAGAAGCGATAGCCAACTTACCCAATCGAGGGATTAATGCCATAGCCGCGACGACGGCTGGAATAGCATCACAAGACGGGGGAAAGATTAATATCAAAGGATCCAGAGATGCTCAGACCGTCTATTTTTTGGATGGTATACGGGTTACGGATGCTAGTTTGATTCCCTCTTCTGAGATTGATCAGCTACAAGTGTTGACCGGTGGATTAGGAGCGGAATATGGGGATTTGACCGGAGGAGCTATATCTTTAACTTCCAAAGGACCATCCCCTAAGTTTTCCGGAGGAATGGAGATGGAGACCTCACAATATTTAGATGCATTTGGTGCTAGTTTGATTAGTGGTAACCTAAGTGGTCCGGTATGGAAGAAAAATGGTAAATCCATCATTGGATTTAGAGTTTCGGGACAATACCGATATCGACTCGATGATGACCCTCCTGCCGGTGGAATATATGTAGCAGATGAAGATAAAATAAAAGAGCTTCAGAAAGATCCATTGTTTAAAAGAAATGGAGTGCTACTCGCCAAGGGAGAATTCTTATCTGAAGGTCAGGGTGTATCTCATATGGACTATAGACCCAATGAACAAAGGAAAAACCTGGATTTGACAGGAAAGTTGGATTTTCAATTGACTCCCGCCATTGATTTGATGCTTTCAGGTACATATGGAGATATGTACAATCGATTTCAACCCGGAACGGTAGGTTCTGACAGTCGATTTAACTCCTATAGAGGGGCTGGAAGTTGGAGACTCCTCAACTGGGTAAATAATCCCGAGAATTTTGATAATGTATATCGATTGAATGCCCGATTTCGACATAAGATAGGATCTGTGTACACGGGAGCAGAAGCGACAGATGAAGAGAAGTCCAAGAAAGCTTCTGTAATTAGTAATGCTTCCTATACTATACAAGGAGGATATGAAAGACGACAGCGAAAATGGCAAGACATCAACCATAAGGACAATTATTTTGATTACGGATATGTAGGCAAATTAGACAGACAATGGGATACTATTGCTGCAGGAGGTCAACATTTTGGTTATGCCGAGCGGTTAAAGGGATATACACCGGGAGGGGTAAATCCTATCTGGGAGGCTTACAATCAGTACATTGAAAAGACTCCGAATCAATATACTGATTATGTGGCATATAATGGAGAGTTGAATCCGTTATACAACACTATATGGAATGTCTATAGCAATGTATCCGGTGTATATGACCGCAATCAAAAGACGGACTTTGAGCGCTATAGTGCCAATTTGAAAGTACAGTTTGATTTGACCCCCTTTGGTTCGAAGGCTGGAACGCATAATATAGTGATAGGTGGACAGTATGAGCAGAGAATTGAACGATTTTGGAGAATATCCCCGAGTCAGCTGTGGCGAACAGCCCGACAATTGGCCAATGCTCATATTGGATCATTAGATACTAATCACATAGTCACTATTCTACCCGATGGTACTCCTATATTCGGCAACAAAATTCAAATAGATAAGAGTAATAAGTTTAATGAAGAGGTGAGGAAGTTAATGTTCCCTGGAGCGTCCTTATACGGAGATGATCAAAATGGGACGATGTATAATTTTGTCAATACGGATGCCTTATCACCGGATCAATTGTCTTTGGAAATGTTTTCCCCTAGGGAATTATCGGATAATCGTGTGGTTTACTTTTATGGTTATGATTATTTGGGTAAGAAAGTAGCGAATAATGCAACATTTGCAGATTTTTTTAAGCGAGATGCAGATGGACGTCAAACATTTACAGTAGCCCCATACAAACCGATTTACAGCGCCTTGTATCTACAAGATAGATTTAATATTAATGATATTATTTTTAAGTTTGGTGTTCGGGTAGATTATTTTGATGCCAATCAGAAGGTGTTGAAGGATAAATACTCCTTGTATCCCATTATGTCAGCGGCAGATTTTTATAGTGATCCGGACAATGGAACACGTCCAGATGGAGTAGGGGAAAATTTTAAAGTTTATACTGAGGGTTCAGAGAGCAATAAGGTTTTAGGTTTTAGAGATGGAGATACATGGTATGATGCCGGTGGACGTCAATTGAACAGTGGACGTCAGTTGTTTGGAGATGGGGGGTTAGTTACACCTAAATTTGCAGGGCAAGATACGGTATATAATTTAGAGAGTGCTGCATTTAATCCGGATTTGGCATTTGAAGATTACAAACCACAGATTAATGTAATGCCTAGATTGGGATTTTCATTTCCCATCTCTGATGATGCTAATTTTTATGCGCATTACGATGTACTTGTCTCCCGTCCTTATACCGGAAACATAGCTACAGCTTATGACTATTATTACTGGACAGATCCGAATAGGACAACGATTAGTAACCCTAACCTCAAGCCGGAGAAAACGGTGGATTACGAAGTCGGATTTCAACAAAAAGTATCCAACACCTCTGCCATCAAATTATCGATGTACTATCGAGAATTTAGAGATCAAATCCAAAGAAGGAATTTGCTATTTACCGCTCCGGAGCCCATTAGTTCCTACCAACTGTATGACAACATTGACTTTGGTACATCTAAGGGTTTTACCATCCAATACGATTTGCGAAGGACGGGCAACGTGATGATGAACATCTCCTATACTTTGGGATTTGCAGAAGGTACCGGTTCTGATGAAAATTCACAAAGAGACTTAATATCACGAGGGTTCAATATCCGAACCTTATCACCACTCTCTTATGATGAGCGACATCGAATTGCAGCAACATTTGATTATCGCTATCGATCAGGAAAGTATTACAATGGACCTTCTTTGATGGGATATCCATTGTTTGAGAATACAGGATTGAATCTACAGGCCATCTCTGTGACCGGAAGACCTTATACAAAGAGAAGATTCGCATCGAAATTTGGAGGACAAGGAATCGATGGACAAATAAATGGCGCTAGACTTCCTTCCAACTTTAATATTGATATGAAAATAGATAGGAGGATGAAGTTGTTTAAAGGGGAGAATCGCAAGGGGCTCAATGTTACGGTGTATTTGAGAGTTAATAATTTACTGGATACACGAAATGTTATCAGTGTGTATTCGGCAAGTGGTTCTCCTACCGATGACGGTTATTTTCAATCTATTCAGGGTCAACAAGTATTGCGAAATGTAAGGTCAACTCGTCCGGATGATTTTGATAATTATATTGAGATATATAACTGGAGGAAATATAACCCTAATCACTTCACATTGCCACGCAGAATATTCTTAGGTGCTATTGTGAATTTATAAAAGATAGTAAATAACAGCTACTATATAAGCTATTCACAAAAAATATTATAGTCGAACGAAATAAATTTTATAAACTGATGAAATTAAACTTTATGGTTTGAAAAATAATACCAACTATTCAAAAATCATAATACCATTTCATACAAATTATTTAAAGATGAGAATTATTGTAAGAATCCTAATTGTACTTGTAGGCTTGATCTGGTCTATTCCCGGATATACTTATATATCGCCAAAAAAGAAAAATGCTAAACGAACCAATACTCGAATTAATTTAAGAGAAGTTTGTAAACCTTCAAAGTCTTCCATTGAAATGGATATTAATAATGTTCGGGCAAGGCTCTTGGGAGGCGGGGACATGTGGTGGGATGGAAATTCAAAAGCACGATATGTAATACCTAAGGTTGATCCAACTTCTGGCTTAAAGGAAGTATCTTCATTATTTGCATCATCTGTATGGATAGGGGGATACCAAGGTGGAAGTCTAAAAGCTTCAGGATTAACATATCGTACACAAGGTCATTCTTGGTTCCCTGGACCATTGGATCCCAATGATGGAACAACGGATGCCCCGATTTGTGCCCGTTGGGACCGACATTTTGAAGTATTGGGGGCAGATGTCCGTAAACACTTTGCCAATTATCGAAAACATGAAGAAGAAGGGACCTTGCCGATTCCTCCTGCTGAAATCCCGGACGGTGTGAAGTATTGGCCTTCAGCCGGGAATGAATTTTTTGCTGATAAATATGGTTTTGATTTACCCGTTGATATTAAAAGGGGATTAGCGGGGTTTAACGACATAAATAAAAATGGAATATATGAGCCCCAATTCGGTGATTTTCCGACCATTGAGATTCGAGGGTGTGTTTTGACGATCCAACAAGTTCCTGACCAAATGATATTTTGGATATACAATGATAAAGGAGCTCCAAGTACTATTTTTCCAGATGCAGTACCGATTGGAATGGAGGTACAAGTACAGTCTTTTGCATATCAGACAGCAGATGAGATTAATGATATGAGTTTTTATCGCTATAAACTTATAAATAGAGCCACTCAACGAATAGATAGTACTTCTTTTGCTATTTGGGTTGATGCAGACCTTGGATGTCCATTTGATGATTACTCTGGATGTGATACTACTAAGGAAATAGTGTTAGATAGTTTAGGGAATTTCATAAAGTTTCGGAGTAGAGATTTTGCCTTTACTTATAATAAAGATGAAATTGATGGAACAGAAGGAGATAAGTGTTCTAGCAATGGTGGGGGGGCTGTTTCAACATATGGAGCAAAAGTCCCAATTGTAGGTATCGATTACTTTAGAGGCCCAAGGAAACTTTTATATGATTCTAATGATTTAGTAATTGATGATACAATTATTGAATTGGGTATGTCTTCTTTTATGTATTTTATAAATCCTGGATCTGATCCTGCGCCAAATCCTGCCCAAAGTGATCCAAGAACTATTCAGGGGGTATATAATTATATGAACCACACTTGGTTGGATGGTACTCCATTGACTTTAGGAGGATCAGGATACAATCCGGGTAGTACAAATTATACAAATTATGCATTTCCTGGAGCTCCCGAAGATCCAGCTGGTTGGAGTAATTGTTCAGAAGGCTTAGACAATGGAGATTTTAGAACCGTACAAGCTTCAGGTCCATTTCGTTTGGATCCTGGAGTAATTAACGAATTAATAGTAGGTGCAGTTTGGGTTCCGGACCAGGAATATCCTTGTCCCTCTTTAGACGAAATTTTAGGCGCTGATAAAAAGGCTCAAGATTTGTTTGATAATTGCTTTGATATAACGGATGGACCTGCTGCTCCGGATGTAGATTTTATTGAGATGGATCAGGAACTCGTTATGGTATTGACAAACCCCCCTTCTTCCAATAATTATAAAGAAAAGTATAATGAAAAAATCATAGGGGCTCCACCCACGGTAGCAGATAATAAGTATCACTTTGAAGGGTATAGAATTTTTCAAGTGAGTGGTCCGGATGTCAGTAAAGCAGATTTAAATGATATCAATAAAGCTAAGGAGATTGCAACCTTTGATATTAAGAATGGCGTTAAGAAAATGTACAACTGGCACGCAGTTCCCAATCCGGATCCTGCTCAGCCCACCTTGGTTTGGATTCCCGAATTAAAAGTAGAGGGACTTGATGGTGGAGTAAGACATACTTTACGTATTACAACGGATCAATTTGCTACCGGTGGAAATGGGAATTTGATTAATCATAAGAACTATTATTATCTTGTCTTAGCCTATGCACAAAATACTGCTGCTCCCTTTAATCCGGATAAACCAACATCAACTATCCCGGTCTCCTATATCGAAGGTCGTCTGAATGTAGGTAATGAGGATGGATTCCCATACAAGGCAACACCTAGGCCAATTTTATACCAAAAACTGAATGCCAAGTATGGAGATGGTCCTGAGATTACCCGATTTGATGGAGTTGGAGCAGGAGGGACCTTCTTGAAAATCAAAGAGGGTATGTTTAATAAAATTAATGACGGTTCTTTTGACGGAACGATAGAGTATGAAAAGGGTTTTGGCCCTATAGATGCCAAGGTTTATGATCCGCTTCGATGTCAGGATGGTAACTTTATGCTTTTCTTCAGGGATAGTTTTAGTAATGCCAAACTCGATAGAGGAGCTTGGTGGATGATGGTTAACAAAGACAATAATGATACGATCATCTCTGAAAGTACCATTGATGTTCTTAATGAGCAGATTGTTTCTAAATATGGCTTCACTCTTTCCGTTGGTCAAACAAAAGAACCGGGCGCTAGGGAAGATGATACGAATGGAGCATTGGGTGCTGAGTATACTTATAAGGATGCAGATAAGGATCCTTGGTTTTTATCAATAACAGATGGCTATTCTATCCCTTTTAGTCTAGGAGGTCGAGATGTTGTTCTAAGTGCTTACGACTACATTAAGAGTGAAGATAATATCCTTCAGACTTTTGACCCAAATGGCTTGTTGGCCAATATGGATAACCAAGGTTTTTCTCCTTTCTTACTGTGTGATGCTTCACCCGGAGACGGTCTTAGAAACATTACTCCGGGATGGAGAGATTTGCAGATTTTAAGTGCTAACAAAAAAGATCTCAATAGAGGTAATTTAGGAAAACTGAACAATGTAGACATTGTTTTGACTTCTGATAAATCAAAATGGTCGAGATGTGTGATTGTTGAGACTGCTCCAAAAGCGCTAACAGATCAAGGACTTCTTGCGATCGGAGGAGCCGCAGAGTTTCAACTCAGGAAATCTCCATCTGTGGGTAAGGAAGCGGATGAGAATGGGTTGCCGATACCGGATGGTACCGGTGAAGGTATGGGTTGGTTCCCAGGATACGCCATTGATGTAGAAACAGGAGAAAGGTTAAATATCTTCTTTGGGGAGAACTCTGTATTAAGAGATGAGACAATTGATGACATTGGATTAGAGTTATCTCCCAAGGGAGGACATTGGAATGGTGGCGATATGATGTTCAACCCAACGGATGAACTTCTTTATCCCTCTATGCTTATTGATAACCAGTTGCCACCGGCATTGTCCTTCTATACCGGGGGGCAGCATAAGATCTATGTTACTAGAACGAAGTACGATTCCTGTAAATTCCAGAAGAGATTTCTTACAGAGTCAAATGCAAGAAGAAGGACCCGTGGTGTTTCTGATGTAACATGGGCTGCCATAGTTGCTGTTCAATCTGGCCAGGATATGCTCTCCTATGCAGATGGTCTAATCCCTAATGATGTTAAAATTAGTCTAAGGGTGGATAATCCATATAATTATAGCGTAGGTACGAATGTCAATAACGGACTGAATGCCTATCAGATTACATTTAAAGATATTACACCTGGGCCAGTAGAGGAGAAGAGTGAAATTCATGAAATCATTTGTGATGCTAACGTAGTACCTAATCCATATTATGGTAATTCTTCATATGAAAATAGCCCATTGGAGAATGCGGTTAAGATTACCAATTTACCGGATCGTTCAGAGATTACGATTTATTCTATGGATGGACGTTTTATTCGAAAATACGATAGAAATGAAGCTCCTCGCCCCCCTAAAGGTACGGGAATTCTCGCTAAACAAACTAAACCGGATGTGATTTGGGACCTCAAGAACGATAGCGGTATCCCAATTTCTAGTGGTGTTTATCTCATACATATTAAGGATAAGGATACGGGCGCAGAGTGTGTTATAAAGTGGTTTGGTATCATGCGTAAGTTTGATCCTTCGACATTAAGATAAGAATTAGCTGATTCAGATTTTAAAGTAAATCCTGTTTGAAACCTTGTATTAAGATTAAATCTATTAATAATTTTCCAGAGAAATCACAATTTGATTTCTCTGGAAAATCAAACTTAGAAGATATGAAATTAATTTTTACATTTATTTTAACTGTACTGATGTGTTCCTCTAGTTTTTTGTTTGCCGGCAATCCGGACAGACAAGGGGAAGCCGGTGCATATGAATTATTGATGAACCCTTGGGCGCGTAGTGCCGGGTGGCATACGATGTCTACCTCTTTAGTAAGTGGGGTTAATGCTCTGCGTATAAACCCTGCAGGTCTGGGTAATATTAATTCACTTGAAGTAGCATTGGGCAGTGCTCGTTACCTTATTCCTAGTGGAGTTAGTTTTAGTGGATTGGGATTGGCGAAGAGATTATCTTCGCATGGTGTTATGGGCATTTCCCTTATGAGTGTTAATACCGGTGAAATTCGTCGTACGACAACTGAATCCCCGGAAGGGACAGGGGCGACTTATAAACCCACTTTACTTAACATCGGTGTATCCTATGCACATGATTTTATCACAGACAAAGATGCACCGGAGAATAGAATTCGAGTAGGTGTTCTTGTCCGTACTGTGACAGAAGCTATAAGTGATGCTTCAGCTACAGGGGTTGGTCTGGATGCTGGTGTACAGTATGTCTCTGGTGACAGGGGAGAATTTAAGTTTGGAGTCAGCCTTAGAAATCTGGGCTCTAAAATGAAATTTTCAGGTTCGGGACTGGGACTTGTAAATGCGGGTGAGATTAGAAAGGATGTACAAGCAGCCAGTTTTGATATGCCTTCTCTCCTCAATATAGGAGCCTCGTATGATTTTTACTTTGCGGATTTACATCGTATTACTTTACTCGGTAATTTTACAGCTAATTCCTATTCCAGAGATGAAATAGGAGGTGGGTTAGAATATTCATTCAATGATAGATTTATGCTTCGCGGTGCATATAAGTACGATAATAGATTTGGCGTTGATGCGATCAAGGGAAAAGTTAATAATGCCTATACAGGTTTGAGTTTTGGTGCTACATTTCAGTTTGATGTCCTTAAGAATGAGGATGATGAGGGCAATGTTACTTCGATTACTAAGATGGCTGTTGATTATGCATACCGAACCTCTAATCCTTTTTCAGGTACACATAATCTTACATTGAGTGTAAAAATATAAAAAACTTGTGGTTTACAGCAATAGATTAATTTTACGCTAGAATTAATAGATAAAAAAAGCATCTCAAGGAGATGCTTTTTTTAATCTACTAAATGATGTTGGATCCCTAGATAGAAATTTCTTCCGGGGGCGTTTACACCGGAAGCAAAAGGTCGATATTGGGTGTCTAGTAAGTTGTTGACCCCTAATTGTACCTGCCAGATTTTGTTTTTCTTTATTATAATACCAAGGTCCCATGTTTGCCAAGCAGGTGTCCCATCAGAAGTAGCGTATTGTGGGTTGTCAGAAGAATCCGGAGCATAGTCTTCGATGGGTTTTGGACTATTAAAGCGGAATCTCAGGGACGCATTAAGATGGAGATCATGGTATTTAATAGGGTTAGAGTAATCTATCAAGATACTACCATAAGTAGGCGGGATGTGTGCAAGGGGTTGTTTTGACACATTTAAAGTGGATAATGCATCACCTACTATTTTATTAAATCCGGACTCCAGTGACCATCTATCACCATAATTTGCTTTAAATACAAGGGACCCTCCTTTTATTTGTCCTTGAGATGCATTAATATTGCTTCTAACAATATAGTTATCCCCATCTATTAACCATGTATTTTGACCATTGGGAAGCTGGAAGTCTCTTCTCACTATAGCATCTCTAAGCCGAGTAAAGAAGCCGGTCACTCCTATTGTACAAACGATTTGGTCAGAAGGATGTATATTTTTTGTTATACCGAGTTCAAGATTTTGTGTCCATTCGGGTTTCAAATCAGGATTAGGGATTAATATTTCCCCGTTTTTAATACGGATTTTTGCAATGTCATCGATGTTAGGTGTGCGATAAGCTGTGCCGAGAAGCATACGAATAACCCAAGAGGAGTCCGGTAGCCAATTCATGCCAATGGAGCCTGTTAGTGCATCGTTGGTATTGACAATACCTTGATAATAGATTATGGGCCATCGAATCAGATTTTGGTTTTCGTATGAAATGTTGATTTTGCTATAGCTCCAACGGAGTCCTCCCTGTATTTTTAATTGATTATTCAGGGAGGCATTCATTAAGGCGTAGATTCCTCCATTGAGTGCAGTATTGTTGCCGTCCGGGTAGCGCGTAAGAATATCTGATGAGGTTACCTGATTTGTAATATCTTTGGAAAAAGCAGTAGAATTGAGTTTTTCATATTGAAGATCTACCCCGTAGGATAGTTCAGATTCCAGCAATTGGTTAAATTGTTTTTGAAAATCTCCTGTGAAGGAGAAAATATGTAGATTTTCTAAATTATGGGATTCATTGGTATGAAATAATTTACGCTTGACACGCTCTTCTGATACTTTTTGGTAGGCCGCGATTATTTTCATTTTATCTGAAAAAAGATGAGATTGATGAGATGTATAAGTAATAGAAGCTAGTCCTCGGGCAAGTGGTCCATAATGCCAGTCAGCCCATTTAGGTAGATTGTTTTTAAGTAAATTGAGTTGATCATACCTCGGGATATCACTGCTGGAGGTGTATTGAACGTTTGTAGTTATTTGGGCTTTCTGGGATAGGAAATACTTCCATTTTTGAAGAAAATGCCATTGCTGATATGCAGTTCCTCTTTGTAAATAGGGGTTGGGATTTTCAATGATACTGTCTTTTCCATCTATATTTTTGACATAGAACGCTCTTTTACCCCATTCTTTATATTTATCCCTACTGCTTTTGCCCGATAGAATATCGCCAAAAGAACTGTAGGATAATCCGGTAATGAAGCTGTTTTTTCCACGTGCCCAACTTCCATCAAAATGTAAGGTTTTTTCTCTTGTTGCAGATGTGATGCGTGCAGTTGTATTCCATTCTTTCCTAGAACTATCTAGGGGGACCAAAGGCGTTTTTGTCTTGAAGTGAATTACTCCTCCAAGGGCATCACTACCATATAGCAAGGCATTGGGACCTAGAATGACCTCTATTCTATCGATAGTGGAAGGATCGACAGAGAGTACATTATGAAGATGTCCGGAGCGATAAATGGTGTTGTTTAGTCGTGTACCGTCTACAACTAATAATAATTTATTGGCTTCAAATCCCCGTAGAATGGGACTTCCGCCTCCTCCTTGACTTTTCTGTATGAAAATGTCAGCGGATTGAGATAGGACATCGGCGGTATTGGAAGAAGCTACGGTATTGATTTTTTGTTTGGTTATATTGATAATTTCATACGGTAGTTCTTCTTGTTTAAGACCCATGCGACCGATTACCGTCGCTGTTTGATTGAAATATGTGAAAGGTTGCAGGTGTATTTTTCCATTATGAAATTGTAAATTCCGGATGGTGGTGTTGACCATTTCATACCCTATACACCTGACTTCTATTGAATCATAAATAGAGGAAAATCCAATGGATGCACGACCGTTGTCATCTGTGATCTCAATGGATGGAGTGGTTTTATTGACAATATGAATGAAAGAAATAGGCTGTTGGTCTTCATTAAATACCTGAATATCCAAGAGATTCTGAGCTGAAAGGAAGAATGAAGATAAAGTCAGAAGAACTAAATTAAGCCACTTTAGGCAAGACAACTGAGAAGGTGGTGCCATCGTCCGGTTTAGATTCTTTAACAAATATTTTTCCTCCGTGATAATCTTCGATAATGCGCTTAGCCAATGAAAGTCCAAGGCCCCATCCTCTTTTTTTAGTCGAGTAACCCGGTTCAAACACTGTTTTAAATTTATTTTGTGGTATTCCATGTCCTGTATCTGATACATCGATATGAATGGTTTTAGGTTCTTCTTTAATGTTAATGCTAATCTGACCTTCCCCCTGCATGGCGTCTAGCGCATTGCGCAATAAGTTCTCTACTACCCAGGCAAAGAGGTGTTTGTTAATCCGAACAAGGAGTTTTGCGTGTTCAGGACTATCGTTTAGATAAAAGGCTACTCTTTTCGGTGCTCTTTTTTCCATATATCGAACGACCTCGCTCAGTACTTTTTGGACGGAATGCGTTTCTAACTCGGGATCGGAGCCGATCTTTGAAAATCTATCAGCAATTAGGTTTAAACGCCCGACATCTTTCTCTAACTCCGAGAGTACCATGGTGTTTTCTTCCGAGTCGGGTAAGGTGTTTTTTAGG
>JALSTN010000091.1 GCA_026983735.1 Saprospiraceae bacterium
CGGTAATAAAAGGCCATGTCCGGTGTGCTTAACAAAGTCTCTTCGTTTCATATCTATTGGGTTTATTGTTGTATTTTGAAGGGAATTAAATTAATCCTTACAGATATCGAATATCCCTTTTTTACTTGTGATAGTTGTTATTTTTTGGTATGAAATGGTAACATTTCACTTATTAATAATCATTTATTTTATGATTAATAAACTTCGCTCTTGTTTCTTCTATTTTTATGATAAGTGATATTCCGCTAAATGAAAAATCAACTGGTATAGCGATCTGAGTCTCGATTCTACTACTTGTCTGGCCACATCATCATTGGGGTCTGCCACATAAGCGTTCCAAGCATTCGTCCAATAGTAATCAGACTGCTGACCAGACAATAATATGTCCTTATAGTCTGCTTTTTCAGAATCACTCATCGGATAGCCCAAAAACAAAATCGCAACTTCATCGATGAGTTTATTGGGATCTTCAGGAGCTGACAACTGTCGAGTAAACCCAAGAAAGTCCACAGGTAAAGGATCCTTTTCATCTGCTCTAAATAGACCATAGGTCATTAAAATATCAGTAAAAAATGCACGCTGGGTAATCGTGGAATTCGTAATCCAAGACTTGTCGTATATCGGGTATTGGTAATAGGCCGGCCATCCGGATACACTCGGTGGATCACCCAGATTCATCCCCAGTATCAAAGGCATATAGAACATCGCAATGTAATGTTGTCGCTTATCCTCTAGGCTAAATGAAGTAGGAAAGGTCAATCCCATCGTTCTCCAAAATCCCACAATCATATCCATCGGATTAGTAATCATTGTACTCCTATTCAGCTCATCAAAGAAATGCTCAGAGGAAAGGAGTGTTTCTAAGACCGGTTTTATCTCAAACCCATTGTTCTTAAACTGATCGGCTAAAGGTCGAATGATGTTTTGTTCGGTAAAATCATCTATTTCCGGATAGACAAAGAATCGGTAGAGTTTTCTACAGATAAATCGAGCAGATTCTGTCGTGTCAAAGAGCATATCCATCAAGTCATCCAACTCACCATTGCCGGAAAAACGTCCACGGATTTTACGATTTCCATAAAAGGAAGAAAATTCTTTGTCTCCCGAGTCGTGATTAAAGGGAAGGAAGGCAGTTACAAGTTTTTGGTCGACGATATTGATCGTCCATCCTGTTAAAATACGAGCCGCTTGCTTGACATCTTCCTCTGTGTAATGACTGTCCGGACCTTTGCCGATAGTGAACAGTTCTTGTAGTTCTCTTGCATAATTTTCATCCGGCTCTTGTCTTTTATTCTCTGCTCCGTTCAAATAGAGCAGCATAGCGAGATCCGTCGTAATTTCTCGAACCATTTTTTTGAAATTACCCAGTGCATTGGCTCTTAACTTCTGTTGATATTCATACACCAATATGGGTATAAAAACAGGTTCAGCTTGCACGACAAGATGATTGTGCCAAAATAAAACCATCTTCTCATGAATGCTTCTTCTTTGGTTCATTTGTTGCTTAATCCACCAGGTCTTAAAAGAGAGCAATCTAAGAGAGAGAATTTTAATAAAGTCCGGGTCATTAAAATCATTGAAATCCCATTTGTGGTTAATCCAAGTCTCTCCGTAAGGTATTTGCTTATCCTTGAGATCAGGGGTATTATAATCATTGATTGGAGGTGCCGGCTCCGGAGAGGGTTGGAGCAATTCTGCAATGGCGGCGGATACCGTCTTACTCTTAAAATAATCCAAATCCTCCTTTTTTACTCCAAACATGGTCCTTCTTAGAAGATGAGCCACCTCCTTGTCGGTCCAGGGTCCGGCATACGGTTGTAGCGTTGAAGTAATATTGCGTGGTGCAGGGTCTTGTCTGAAAGTCACATCTACTTTGGATAAGTCCGGAGCTTCTTGGTCGATATACCGGGGTGCACTTTCTCTTGCTTTTCGGATTAATTGAATTAAATCTGCCATTTTATTAATTGTTTTATATCATGTAGGCAATAACAGAAAAAACCCTACGGTAACGCTCATTTTTTTTGACTACACGATTTGTAGAGTGGCGGAAGGAGACATCTGTTCCTACACATTTCCACCCCTTATTAGGGCTTTTCCCTTCGGTAAGGGAATGGCAAATTTCTCGATAACTCCGTTTAAACAGGGAATCCCGGTCACTCGTATTTGATGATTAGGATCCATCTCATGGGGAATTTCATTTTTGAGGGGAAATTGCTCGACATATTCCCAATACTTTACCACACAGAACAGTCTATTGAACGATTAAGGCAGAGTGTATTGCTTCAACCACGACCAATGTTCTTCCGCTGCTTTAAATGGATATTTGATTCCATTGGGGTACATATGTGGCATATTATTGATCATCATAAAGCGCAATTCTCTTTTTTTATTTCCGGATTGAGCGGGGAAGCTAGCAATTTGCAAGGTATCCGGATGGCCGGATATCTTATAACCCTCCTTAAATAGAAAGGTGCTTCTAACACTTTTAAGCAACTCATCAATGTGATTTTCACTTGGACTTGTGATCAATTTTTCAAAATCCTTGATATCAAGTGGAGTATCAAAATTCTCGATGGTACCCACCTGAACAGTAACCGGCAAAAGGCGCTTAGGAGTATGCATATTCCCTTCCAGATTAACCCCTGAGGCCATTACGACTGCTGCAAGTCGGTCACTTAGTTCGACAGCACATCTAGAGACCATCTCTCCACCATTGGAAAAACCTACCATATAGATGCGCTTTTCATCGATATGAAATCGCTGAATCATAGAATCAATGACTCCCCGAAGAAAAGCTACATCATCTAAGGGCGTTTCTCCTTCACAATACTCGAATCTACTAGGGTAAACATGCCATTTTGTAGTGTTTTGGCGCTGACCGTCTTTGATAACACAATGTCTCCAAGAAGAGGGATATACTGTTAATATATTTTCTCTTTCTCCGACTTCCTTCCAACCTGATATATTGTAAAACTTCTCCCCGTTACCACTCGTTCCGTGGAGCATAAAGACAACCGGTGCCGGAATATTTTTGTCAAAACCCGAAGGGACATGTACAAAATATTCTCTCTCTATCCCATCTACTGTCAAAGTAAATGCATTCTTTCCCAGCACATAATCCTTGGGATCCTCCATAATAGTAGGTGTCTCAGAAATACAGGAAATCAGAAATACAAATGCTACAAAAAAATATATAAGTCTAAAATTCTTCATCGGGTATATTGTTTAAGTATTGCAAAGATGCACAATTTAATGTGGTTTATCCCATTAATAAACCTATAAATGTTCTACCCAATT
>JALSTN010000092.1 GCA_026983735.1 Saprospiraceae bacterium
TGATTCCGGTCTTGTAAAATGCATTTAGGTCTGCGCTCCAATGCTTGGATAAACGAAGTAAAGTGCCTACACCAAATTTGACAGCGACGCCCAATTTATTTACTGTATAATATTTTTTAAACAGGTATTCGCCAATAATTTCTGATTGAAGGAAGGGAGATATGGGACCTGCTGTGCTCAACAAATGTCTATAACCCAATACGCTTTGAAAGTATTTAAAGGTCCATAATATTTCATAAGGATAAAAAGCGGAGCCATCCCCCACATCGGATAGTCCTTTTTCATAGAATCTATATTGAGAAAACCCATAGCCGATTTTTATACTATTTTTTGTATCCACATCATATGCGACACTCAATAGGTAATCCGGAGCAGTCCGTGCGAATTGTTTTTCGACAATAGACCCTTCATAAAATAGAATTAAAAAGACGGGAGCATTGTAATGAAAGGTCTTCGCTCTCCCAAAATCCAACTGAAGGCTATACCTGGAGGTTGGAGGGGTATTTTGTGCTGTTAAATGTTGTAGGGGCAGGTATAGCAATAGTGAAAGAAGAGTTAAAATTCGTGTTTTCATGATATAAAGGTTTCTTTAAATATTCAACTCAAGTAAGGCGACACTTTCCACATGGCTGGTATGGGGAAACATATCGACAGGCTGAACACGTACTGTGTTATATTTTTCAGAAAGCCGATAGATATCTCTTGCCTGTGTAGCCGGGTTACAACTGACGTAGACGATACGTTTGGGGAGCCACCTCAAGAGTACATCAAGTGTCGTGGGATGCATCCCTGCGCGAGGCGGGTCTGTAAGGACCACGTCCGGAATTCCATACTGAGATTGAAAGTCTGAATGTAGCACCTCTTTGACATCTCCTGCGATAAATTCCGTATTGTTGATCCGATTGAGGGTTGCATTTTCATTGGCATCTTGTATAGCGGCTTCTACATTGTCTATCCCGACAACTTTTTTAGCGGATTGGGCACAATAAAGGGCAATGGACCCGACACCGGTATACAGATCAAACACTAGTTCTTCTCCTTGAAGACCGGCAAAATCTACCACGACATCATAGAGCTTTTTTGCTTGTCCGGTATTAGTTTGGAAGAAGGATTTTGGACCAATTTTGTATTGGACACTGCCGATTTTTTCTATTATAAATCCGGGGCCATTAAAGACCTTGAATGGGATATCGAAGAGGGAGTCATTGTGTTTGGTATTGACCATAAAGGCAGAGGTGGTAATTTCGGGTAGGCTTTCGGAGAGGTGTCGCATTACAGACAGAATAGGGTCGGCCTGGTTTTCTCCAAAGACTACCGTAACCATAACTTGCCCGAGAGAAGAGGTTCTGACTATGATAGAACGAAGAAGGCCAAGGTGTTTTTGCCGGTCATAGAAGGACAAGTCATTTTCTATCGCAAAGGAGCGAAGGGTGTTTTTTATTTTATTAGAGGGTTCGGGTTGAAGGTGACAAGTATTGATATCTACCACTTTATAAAAAACCCCTGGCGCGAAGAATCCCAGAGCATGGTCCCGATCGAAGTTATCTTCACCGACTAATTGCATTTGCTTTCTAGAGACCCAGCGCTTGTTAGCAAAGGAATATTCTAATTTATTGCGGTAATAATAGATATCATCAGCACCGATAATGGGAAGGATTTCGACATTTTCTTGTCGACCTATCCGCGAAATAGCATCTTGAACGAGGGTGAATTTTTGTTGGAGCTGGGCTTCATATGTAAGATTTTGCCACTTGCATCCTCCACAATCCCCAAAATATTCACAACGTGCCTCTTGCCTGTGATCAGAATAGCTTATAAAGCGAGAGGGTGCTCCAAAAGGAAGCCCTTTCTTCTTTTTTCTAACCTCTAAGTCAATGAGATCTCCTGGCACTACTTTCTCAGCCAAGAAGACCTGACCGGCTGTATTTTTGCCAATGCAGAGTCCTTTATCGGCGATAGATAGGATTTGTACTTCTTCTACAATTTTTCTTTTTCGCGCCACGTCAACTTATTTTATAATCTCAAAAGTAGTTCTTCTGTTTTTTTGTCTACCTTCAGGGGTATGGTTGTCCGAAACAGGACGGGAAGCCCCATACCCTTTGCATACCAAACGATCCGGGGCAATGCCCTTTTTAATCAGATAGTTACACACCGCCTGAGCCCGAGATACAGATAGTGGAAGATTGACCGTCTCAGGTCCAGTATTATCTGTATGACCACTTATCCGAATGCGTATATAGGTATATTGACGCAGCAAATCTACGAGTTTATCCAATTCAAAAGCGGATTGGGGTTTTAATTCTGCGGAACCGGTAGCAAAAAATACATTTTGTAGAACGATCGGGCGGGAGTAAGTCAAGCTATCTTTAGATCGATTTACAGATGGAATATCGGGTAGGCTATCCAAGGATATATTCAGGTAAAACGGATGCAGTATACTATCCCTGATAGGAGGCTCGAAGTGTTCAGAATGAGGTAAATATCCGGTATGAACAGTATGAAACGCATAAGAATATCCAGCGGGGAGACAAGCTAGTATCTCTCCCATGGAATCTGTTTTGGCATGAAAAACAGAATGCATATTATCCAGTCGAACAATAGTTACTTGGGCTCCAATTAGGGATTTTTGAAGAGCGTTGGTGATGTGTGCTTTTACAAAGGTAACAGCTTTCGGGCGAATAGAAGGATAGGGTATGAAATGGTAGATATTCGTTTCCGCGCCTGATTTATCTCCTTTTAGGATACGTGGGAGGTATTTTCTATCACTGACAATGAATCCCTCTCTACCATCTAGTGAGATACTTATGCATCCTTCATGTCCTACGGAATTAATCGGATACCCGAGGTTAATCGGAGTGGTCCAATGGCCCGAGTTATCCCGTCTGGATATGAAGGCATCAAAATCGCCGAGCCCAGGATGTCCGGAAGAGACAAAATAAAGCGTTTGCCCATCGGGATGATAGTAAGGTGCTTGTTCATCATCGGGTGTATTGATCGGAGCACCTAGATTAACAGGGGGCAACCAGTGTCCTTTTTTATCCCTAATGCTCATATATATATCTTTTCCCCCTTTGCCACCGGGGCGTTTACTTGAGAAAAAAAGGGTTTGACCATTATCGCCGAGAGAGGGCTGGGCTTCCCAGTAAGGGCTATTAATAATGGGGCCCAGATTGGCGGGTTTTGTCCATGTTCCATCAGATTTTTTCCAGATATGATAGAGATCGCAGTGTCCGTATCCGGTGGGGCCATCGCAAGAGGAAAAGATAATATAATTGCCCGAAGGAGAGACGGTATGCGCCCCATTTTCTAGATAATTATCGATGATATGCAGGGGTGTAGCCTTAGACCAAATGCCATCTTTTCTAAAGCTGTGAAAGAGGTATTCTCGTTGACCGATACGGGAAGTATAAATGAGTTCATTTCCCTCTGTGGTAAGGATGGGGAAATAGTCATTTTTAGGCGTATTTATCTGTGGGCCCATAAGTACTGGATTGCTGGAAACAGGTGTTTTAACAGCGTTCTGAGCAAAAAGAGCATCTCGCGAAAGTTTTTTAGCAGCTTTTCGAAGCGCAGTGTTATTCGTCGAATCGGAGAGGTATTTGTTTGCGGGTTGGGGCACCATTTCATACCGACCACTCTTCTTATAACAATCTGCCAGAAAATAATTCCATTCCGGCTTATTTCCCGAGTTACATGAAACAAGCCATTCGAGTTGTTCCGCGGCGCGTTCGAACTGACCGGTTTTGTAGTATAACATTGCGGCGTGCAGTCTCGGGTAAAGGCAATCCGGACATTTTTTAATCGCTTTCAGATAGTATGAAATGGCTTTATCCGTGTTGTGTTTTTGGAGTTGTCTTTTTGCTTTTTTACAGAGTTTTTCGGAAGAAGGGGGCATTTGTTTACGTGGAATGCAGGGGTGTTGTGCTTCGGTGAGCACAGTAAAAGAAAAGAAAGCAATTATTAAAAGTATTATACGCACCATAGATTACCACGTAAACGAATAGATAAAGAAGAATATTTTATTAATTCCCCCCCTGCATTGGACCCTTGAGCGAATGGTAGCAAATGTAGCTCTCCGTAATTTTTAAATTATTGCTTTCATTTCCTCTCTAACGGTTAATCAATTGCAGCGCATTTTTGGTTTCATAATCCAGCTTTGACCTACGTCATCATAGCCCACTCTGCCTTCTCAGATAAATTCTTGCTTTTTTTGTCAAAATGTATCTTGCTACGAATCCAGAATTTACATAGAATTAACATGGCTTGTCCCAACACCTTCCATAGAAGGATGTATATTTGTGTGGATTATTGAGTACAGACTATAAAAAATACTCAGAAATTTTCGAGATGAAAGAAGAAAAAATTAAGATTCTCATCGCGGATGACGAACCGGATATCCTAGAGTTTTTGAAATATAATTTTGAAAAAGAGGGATATGAGGTTTCGACGGCATTGAATGGATTGGAGGCTATAGAAAAGGCGGAAGAGATCTCTCCTGATCTCATTATACTGGATGTGATGATGCCGGAGATGGATGGGATGGAGGCCTGTCGTATTCTTCGAGAAAAAACAGCATTTAAATCGACCCTTATCTTGTTTTTGACCGCGAGGAGTGAGGATTTTTCTGAGATTGCAGGATTTCAGGCTGGAGCAGATGATTATGTGACTAAACCGATTCGTCCAAGGGTGTTATTAGCCCGTGTTCGATCTCTTCTTAGTCGCAAAGTTAAAGGAGGGGAGGCCGCGAAGGAAAAGATTATAGGCAAAGGAGAGGTGCAGATTTTTCCGGATAAACGATTGGTTCAGATAAATGAGCAGGTCATTACTTTACCTAGGAAAGAATTTGATTTGTTAGTGTACTTAGCCTCACAACCAGAGCGGGTATTTACGAGAGATGAGATCTACAGAAGGATCTGGGGGTTGGGAGTTATAGTGGGCGATCGCACCCTAGACGTGCATATTAGAAAGTTGAGAAAGGCCTTGGGAAAAAAATATATCAAAACCAGTAAAGGGGTCGGATACTCATTTAGCTATGGATGATACAAGAAACGAGAATACGACCGTATTCATACCCATACAATGGCAACTTGCCGGTCTTCTTGCCTTGTTGAGTAGCATGGGTATGGTGATAATTAAGGTTTTGGATGCTAGTGTGTTTTCCTGGTGGATGCCGGTCTTAAATTTTGGGATAGTACTTGGTTTGGGGTACATTGTAATCCACCAAGTGTTAAAACAGCATATTTTTCGCAGGTTGGGAGTGATTTATCAATTGTTATCCGATACAAATTCTAAGGGTGCAAACAGGGAGAAGATCAATGGAGCGCAAATATTAGATGCGTTGGAAACAGCAGTTAAGCATCGGGTTTCCAAAAATCAAATGGAAATAACCCGATTAAAACAGTTGGAGAATTATCGCAAAGATTTTTTGGGAAATGTTTCTCATGAACTCAAAACGCCGGTGTTCAATATCCAGGGTTATGTCGAAACGCTCTTGGATGGTGGACTGGAGGATGAAGCTATCAACAGAAAATACCTTAAGCGCACAGCCAAGAACGTCAAAAGGCTGAATAATATAATAAAAGACCTCACCTTTATTACACAAAGTGACAATGCAATGGTTCATCTTTCAATGAGAGCTGTTAACATCGTTTCGCTCATTGAAGATGTTCTGGATGCGATCGAAATTCAGGCCGAGGAGGCAGGGGTGAGCATAGCGTTAAACCCCAGCTCCCTTCAACACTATATGGTGGAAGCAGATCGAGAAAAAATAGAGCAAGTACTGACAAATTTACTGCTTAATTCGATAAAATACGGAAAGGAAGGAGGCCGAACTACCCTTTCATTACTAGAGACTTCGGAAAAGGTTATAATAGAAGTAAAAGATAACGGAATAGGTATTGCTAAAGAACATTTACCGAGGTTATTCGAACGATTTTATAGGGTTGATAAAGCTCGGTCCAGACAAAAGGGAGGGACGGGATTAGGATTGGCCATTGTCAAACACATTATAGAGGCGCACGGTCAAAAAATCAAAGTAAAAAGTAAATTGGGAAAAGGGTCAGTATTTTCTTTTACGCTCAACAAATGGAGGGAATAGTTACCCTTCGGGTACTTGTCTTATCAGCGAAAACTATTTGTAGGGAAAGAATACACTTCATAGGATAGTATTTATAGCCGTTCCCTCTGAAATTGTGTAAAAATAGTGTGCGCATAGTTATATGGGATATCTTTGTGGGATGATAGGAAGTTATACCCATCGAATCCAATTATTGTTTTTATGGAGTGTGTCCTCTGTTGTTGGGATATTGGGCCAGTCCCCACAGTACACCTGCAATCACGCCGTGGATACGCTCACTATAGATGGGGTTCTTTCAGAGGAGAGCTGGTTCCAAGCTCCATGGACACAATTGTTTATCGATATAGAAGGAGAACGAAAGCCAAAACCCTCCCTCGACACGAAGGTAAAAATGGTCTGGGATGAGAAGTATTTGTACATTGGTGCTGAATTGGAAGATCCGCATGTCTGGGCAACCCTTGAAGGTCGAGACGAAATAATATATCACGATAATGACTTTGAGGTTTTTATAGACCCCGATGGGGACAAGCTATTCTACTATGAGATAGAAATAAATGCTAATAATGCAGTCATGGATCTGTTGATGACACGACCTTATTATATGGGGGGGCGATATATTATGTCTATGAATATGGAGGGGCTAAAACATGCAGTTCATGTAGAAGGAACCCTTAATCATCCACAGGATCATGACAAGGGCTGGACAGTAGAAATGGCCATCCCGATGAAGATACTTTGTGAGCAGTTGCCTAAAAAAGGATATCCTCAGGAGGAAGACCAGTGGAGAGTTAACTTTTCTAGGGTGCAGTGGGACACAGATATTGTGAATGGGCGATATCTTAAGAATAATAACCCGGAACACAATTGGGTTTGGTCACCTACCGGGAAAGTGGATATACACCGACCCCAGCGCTGGGGATATGTCCGGTTTTCTTTGGGAAATGGAAAAAAGTGAAAGAATCGCAATATTGAATTTGTCATATCAAGTGTGGATTTGAAAATGAATCTCAAGCCAGGCGAATCAAAGGAAGTATTACAAAAAGCGTTCATCGAGGTTCTTCTATTAAAAAAAATGAACTTGAATCGCAATTAGACCCCTTATTGAAAAGTTCGACGGTTTCTTCATCTACCTGTATAGGTTGAATGGAAATACAACGTATGCTTAGTGTTGCAAGGCCTTTATGGAAATATCATTTTTTGTCCTTTCTAATAATAGTTCACCCTGAATTGCTAACAAATTAGCATTGACCTCCAATTAGTTATTAAATAAATGAGGTTTTTATCAATTTTCTGATACATGATTTGTATTTTTGGTGCTTGTAAATTTTTATAACAAGGCAATACAGGACCAACTACTAAATGAAGAACACTATACTCATCGTTGTATTATTTCTATTGATACGCCCCATAGCACAAGCTCAAAAGGTAAGTAATTGTCATCCTGTATTCTGGATATGGTATAACATAGATGGAAAAACAGAAGTAGAGATGGAGCATGCTCTAAAGCATATGGAGGAGATAGGAGTAACCGGAATATTAGCTTCGGGAGATATAACTCAACTTCGTCGTTTTGTAAAGAAAGCAGCAACCTATCGGATAGTTATTCATGCATGGTTTGTGACGATGAATCGTCGAGATATAAGCAGAATACATCCGGAGTGGCTAAGTGTCAATCGGTTGGGTCAATCATTGGCTGATACAAAGGCATATGTGGATTACTATAAATTTGTTTGTCCTGCTTTGCCGGAGGTGAGAACGTATATCAAAAATAGAATTGAGGAGCTGTGTAAGATCAAAGGGTTGGCTGGGGTGCACTTGGATTATATTCGTTATGTAGATGCGATTTTACCCATCGGATTACAACCTAAATACGGGATAGTACAGGATCGGGTATACCCACAATGGGATTATGGATATCATCCTTATATGCGTTCGATTTATAAACAGAAAGCGGGGGTAGACCCCCTTGACCTTCCTGACCCGAATAGGGATACATCCTGGCAGGAATTTCGTTGGGGACAGGTTACAGAGGTAGTAAAGGAGATAGATACTTTGGTGAGGAGTTATGGTAAAGTTTTGACCGCTGCAGTTTTTCCCACTCCGGAGATGTCTAAGAAGATGGTATATCAGGATTGGGATAAATGGCCATTAGAAGAAGCATTTCCTATGTTATATCACAATTTTTATAATGAAGAGATAGATTGGATAGGGGCCAAGGTAAAGGAGGATGTCACATCAGTACATGCAGGGACTAGGATAGTAGCCGGACTGTTTACTCCTGCCCTAGAGCAACCGGAACAATTGTTGCGCGCCATAAAAGTGTCATTGAAGAATGGTGCATTAGGAGTTGCTTTATTTGGATTGGACCCGTTAAAAGAAGATAAACGATGGGAAGTGATTAGGCAGCTTTCGCATAAATAAACGAATAATTTAGTTATGAAACAAACATGAATTTAATTAAAGTAGATATCATATTACCCTGTTACAATCCCGAAGAAAAGTGGGCAGACAATGTTATTGAGCACTTTC
>JALSTN010000093.1 GCA_026983735.1 Saprospiraceae bacterium
ATGGAATTTTATTCGTTTGTTTTTCCGCACGATAGTAGGTAAATAAAGAAATAGGTTGAAGAGAGGAAAAAGAAAAAATATTTCATAAGGAAGGGTGTGCTAATAAAAATCATTCTATCTTTGCATATGGAAAGAAAGAATGAATATACTCCGTTAACCGCATACGAAGCGCTCACCTTTGACGATGTATTGTTGGTTCCAGCCTATTCTGAAGTATTACCGTATCAGGTCGATACCCGCACTCGATTGACTACAGATATTACACTTAATGTCCCCATTGTCACTGCTGCTATGGATACAGTTACAGAGGCCAGAATGGCCATTGCTGTAGCGAGTCAGGGAGGCATCGGTATTATCCATAAAAATATGACGGTTGAAGCACAAGCGGAACAAATTCGCAATGTAAAACGCTCGGAAAGCGGAATGATTATAGAGCCGGTTACTTTACATGAAGAGGCTAAGGTATCAGATGCTCTGGCAATGATGAAAAAGTATAAGATTGGGGGTATTCCCATTATTAACAAGACGGGAAAACTCATCGGGATATTGACAAATCGAGATCTGAGATTTGAGACTCAATTGGAAAAACCGGTAAAAGAGGTAATGACAAAAGAATCTCTCATTACAGCACCGGAGGGGACAACTTTAGATCAGGCTAAGGCGATTCTTCAGGGCAATAAGATTGAAAAACTACCGGTTGTAGATCGCGACAATAATCTCATCGGGTTAATTACATTCCGGGATATTATGAAAGTGCAGGATTTCCCCAATTCTTCCAAAGATTCGTATGGTCGATTATTGGTCGGAGGAGCAGTTGGGGTCGGAGGAGATATGATGGATAGAGTAGAAGCTATGACGCAGTCTGGAGTAGATGTGATCATTGTAGATACGGCGCATGGACATTCCAAAGGCGTATTGGATACCGTTAAGGGTTTGCGACAACAATACCCTTATCTTCAGATTATTGCCGGTAATGTAGCGACAGCTGAAGGCGCTAAAGCCTTGGTGGAATCAGGGGTAAATGGTGTTAAAGTCGGAATTGGACCCGGCAGTATCTGTACTACGAGAATTGTAGCCGGCGTAGGTGTCCCTCAGCTTTCAGCTATTAGAAACGCCTATCACGGTATACATAAGCTGGGTGTACCGATTATAGCAGATGGGGGTATCCGATATACGGGAGATATTGTTAAAGCGATAGCTGCCGGGGCAGATACCATTATGGCCGGGTCACTTTTTGCAGGTACGGAAGAGGCACCCGGAGAGACGATTATTTTGGAAGGTAGAAAATTCAAAGTATATCGAGGAATGGGTTCTTTAGGGGCTATGAAAAAAGGATCTAAAGACCGTTATTTTCAAGATATGGAAGAAGATATAAAAAAATTGGTTCCGGAAGGAATTGAGGGAAGGGTGCCTTATAAAGGACACATGTCCGAGGTGATGGTTCAGTATATCGGTGGCCTCCGAGCAGGGATGGGATATTGTGGTGCTCCCACGATAAAAGACCTCCAAAATGCCAAAATGGTAAAGATTACCAATGCCGGTATTTTTGAAAGTCATCCTCACCATATTACCATTACAAAGGAAGCTCCCAACTATTCCAGATGATGCTGTGATGGAATTTACTTTTTGTTGGGCAATATTTTTTAACTAAAAAAAACATCCATGACTACGTTAAAACCCGGTGACCAAGCACCCGAATTTATAGGAATTGATCAAAATGGGAAGAACTTAGGTTTGAGAGACTTTAAAGGTAAAAAACTTATATTATATTTTTATCCCAAAGATATGACCCCGGGCTGTACAGCTGAAGCACAGAATCTTAGAGATCATTTTAAATTGCTTCAGAAAAAGGGGTATGAAATTGTAGGCGTCAGTCCTGATGCTCCGAAAAGACATGTGCGTTTTATCGAGAAGTACAACTTGCCTTTTCCGCTTATCGCCGATACCGAACATAAAATTGCAGATTTATATGAAGTATGGGGCTTAAAAAAGTTTATGGGAAGGGAATACATGGGGATTTATCGAACGACGTTTATTATTGATGAGGCAGGCATCATCCGGCATGTTATCAAAAAAGTCAAAACAAAGGCACATGCAGAACAAATCCTTGAGGAAATAGAGCGTAAAGAAAACAGTTGATGATCATCCCTTAAGGTCGATATATATTTATCCATATCGGTAGAAAACAAAGCATAATTCTCGTTTCTATAGGTACTTTACCTTTGATCAAGGCGTTGTTGGTAGACCAACTATTGAGATCTCCCTCTACATCTGTCCACTGACTAAAAAAACCGTAATCTTCAGAATCTTCCGTTATCCACTCTTCCGGATCATTGGAATAGCGGATCCGGTAACGTATATTGTAGTCACCTCCATAAGGCAGAACCCAAGAAGAGAAGTCATCTTTCCAAGTGGTCTGTACAAGGACGTTATTGCGGTCAGTTCGAACTTCCCAAATATTGGGATTTTCCTTCCATTTCATGCGTATAGAGCCTGAAATATCACCGATTTCAAAATCCCAAATGTCGATTCGATTTTCCCACCTCAAACGAATTGTGCCGATTTCTTCTTCTTTAAGGGAGTCGCGATACAGTACCCACTCGGAAGGGTCTTCTCGAAAACGAGTCTCTATCCCGCTGATATTTTGTCCAAAAACAGGTATTTGAAACGAGAATAGTATAAGGAGTAGTAGAAGATACATCGTCGATTTTAAAGGATATAAACCCCCAATAGAAGTATTGTTCAACTCCTTCTGTAGAAAAATGACAAGAAGGAATCAATTCTATAAACACAGAAAAAACACGTACTAATGGCCACCAAAAGGCCATTCATCTAAATAAATTAGAGTAGACTATAGCGCATGGTTCTTCAGCTTGTCCTCTACGTATTCAATGGCTTCTGCTCTATTTTTAAAGATATTTTCCATACCGTATTCCTGGACGAAGCTACTTTTTTTGAGGAAATCTCGAACAGGTTTTTTAAGGTTGCAAAGGAAGAGGTCTCCACCGAGTTCTATCCATCTTTTGTGTTCATGCAGCAAGAATTCTATACCGGATACATCTACAAAATTGACTCCTTTGAGGTCAAGTATAACGTATTTGGGCGCTTCTTCCATACTCAGATCAAAGAGATTTTCTGCGATATAGTCGACAGCACCAAAATAAATGGAGCCATCAATACGGACTATTCTGTAGAGGGGATGTTCGACTAAGTCATAGAGATGTGCATTGGAATACCCATCTGTTTTATTAGATTTATCTTTAGCTAAAGTGACAATTCTAGGGGTAGAGGTGCGCATCAGATAAAAGATCAGAGCGAGAACAACGCCGATATAGATCGCAAAATCCAACTGTCGGAACAAGAGGGTAGTGACAAATGTGGTCAACATAACGATGGTTTCGGTGCGGGAGGCTTTGATGATTTTTTTGATATGAACGAAGTCGATCAGGTTATAACCGACCAGTACGATGATACCTCCCATAGCAGGAGTGGGTAGATAAGCGGTCCAAGGTGCGATAAATAAGAGGATAGCGAGAAGGAAGGCACTCGCAAAGATACCGGAAAGGGGAGATTTAGCTCCGGCCTGAAAGTTGACTCCTGAACGGGTGAAAGAACCGGCTCCAACATAACAACGGAAAAAACTTCCGATGATATGAGTAATTCCCTGACCGATAAACTCTTGGTTAGCATCTATGCGTTGATGACTGTGCACAGCGATAGCGCGAGCTATAGAGATAGTTTGAATCAAACTCAACAAACCCACCGTTACGGCGCCCGCACTGAGCAATCGTATATTACCAATGGTGAGTGCCGGCAGATGAAATACCGGAATCACCGCTTCTATTTTATCTATCAGTTGTACTCCGTGGGCGGTGCCATCTATCCAAATATTGAGGAGTGTCCCGAAAATCATAGCCAAAAGCATATAGGGGAGCTTGGGGATTAATTTTCTAAATAAAACAGCGGACACTAAGGTTGCAATACCGACAAGAGCAGCATATCCATTGATTTGACTCAGGTGCAATCCTAAATATTGAAGTATTTCAAAAAAGGTAATTCCTCTGGGGACCGGCATTCCAAAGACATTCTTCAATTGTTTGGCCGCGATAAGAACAGCGGCTCCTGCAGTAAATCCGATAACGACAGCATGGGACACAAAATTGACGAGTTTCCCCATTTTTAACGCACCGAGCAGCAATTGGAACACCCCTGCAAGAAAGGCCAACACAATGGCATATTCTACAAACTGTTGGGACATCGGCTCAGCTACTTGACTCAATATTCCGAAGACTACAATAGATATGGCAGTAGTAGGTCCGGATATTATATGATAAGAAGACTGAAAAAATGCCGCGATTACAGGCCCAATCATAGCGGTGTACAGTCCTATTTCAGGGGGTAACCCAGCGATAAGCGCAAAGGCAATTCCTTGAGGAAGAACAATGACAGCTCCTGTAAGACCTGCAAGTATATCTGCCCAGAGTGTTTTTTTGGTGGTATTGGGTAGCCATTCAAAAATGGGCATATATCGACGTATTCCTATAGTTTTTACTTTCAAACCGAATTGTATTAAAGACTTTTAGACTCCCTGATGGTTGAAAAAATGAACGTAAAGGTACAAATATTGGAGAATAATGCTTTAGAACGCTGCTTATTGAGGAATTCCGCTGATCCAGCGGGCTTTGCTTTTCTACCCGTTGACAATCGGAGAATGGATGCAATATTTACATATTTTACACCCTGTGCTCTAAGTTAAAAAATCAACAGGATAGTTGAAGGTATGCGGGGGTACCATAGAGAAAGCGCACTTCCTTCAATCTTTCTTTTCTTCTTTTTGACCTGTGTTTTTATTTCGATATATAAAAGCAGTCCTATTCGACTGTGAATGGGAAACAAACGGGCAGGTACTTTATCTTTTGAGTACTCTTTTTAACCACAGGGGGATAATGACAACTCCCGCCAACAGATAAAAGTAGTAGCTCAATAACCGCCATAAACTAGCTACAATCATAGAAAGTCCGGTGGGGATATAATCCGATAGAAACCCATCGAAGATGAATTCTGCTATTCCACTGCTTCCCGGTGTAGGCATAAAGGCCATAAATAAATATATAGCAACTGATCGTCCCAATAACACACTTTGTGATAAAAATTCCAAGGAAGTGCCGGGCACCAAGGCAATAATTAAAGCATTGAGAATTAAAAATCGAGAAATCCACCCCAAAGCCGTTGCCCCTAATACAGAGAGGTGAAAACGGGTGGACTTTCCCTTGAGTTTCTTGGAGGCCAAGACGACATCATCTCCTGTTTTAATGGCATTGGGTCGGTACTTTTTCAACCATTTCATACCAGTAACCCAAACTAAAAAGCGTTTAATTAATTCCGGATGTAGAAATACTCCGCTGAAGAAAAAAGCTCCGTATAGGGTCATAAAAACATAAAAGGCGAGCAGCGACCATCCCCATCCTCCCAGATCAGCAAAGCTGTGCGCTCCCGGTCGTATCCAGGAAGCTCCCATCCAAAGGTAGAGTATAGGAACAACGATGGCGAAGAACATCGTATCTAAGACAATGGAATACAGAACGACCGTTGTTGTTCTTGCAGCTTTGAGTTTCTCTTTAGAGAGTAAAAAAAAGGCTACGATGGATCCACCGAGGCTTGTGGGAGAGATCGCCGAACTAAACTCCCATAGAAACATAAGCTCAATGCTCTTTAGCCAACTCAGAAAGTTGCCGGTCAGCATGCGAAGTCTATAAGACAGAATCAAATGGCGAAACAACACCAATAAAACAGCGACCGACGTCCAAAATAAAGTGTGGTAATTCCACTGTATTTCCTTCAGAAAATTGGCATCAAAATCTTTCCATGTCAAATAAACCAGGACGATGACTCCTAAGGTTACCGGAATGATAATCTTTGTCGGCGTCAGGTGTTTGAGTGCCGCCTTCTCTTGTTTGTTTAAGGAATCGTTATTTTTTGGAGTCATTGGAATGATGTATCCTATTGTATAGAGCTTTAACACATGAACTATACTAACAAAAAGAGACCGGCACGGTTCAATATTGCAATAAAATAAGAAGCGCCTTGATATTGTCAGGTAAAATCGCTTAAAGAGTCAGAATAATTGTTTAGTTTTATGCGACAAAGAATGGAATCTAGCCTAACTATAAAATATTAAATTATGCGCATCGGATGGATAATAGCAATCGTTACTTGGGGGGTGGGAATTCACAGCCAAGCCCCTATCGAAGCCTTTTCTGTTCATAGAGCAGAAGATCAGTACTATAGCCGGTTTTCCACAGCCCAATTGCATCGTATGTTCAAATCCGCTCACAGGGTCAAACCCGTGTTTAAACAGCGGGAAAGGTGCAATCTGAACAAAGTTGTATTCGGTTTTCATCCCTATTGGGAAGAGGGAGCGGAGGTTAATTATGACTGGGATCTTTTGAGTGATTTTTGTTATTTTAATTACACGGTAGATCCTACCACTGGTGGTCCTACGACCGTTCATGAATGGATGTCTGCCGGGTCAGTTGATGCAGCTTTGGCGCACGGGGTACGGCTCCATCTGGCGATGACTTTGTTTGGCAACCACGCTACCTTTCTTAACAACAAAGCTGCCCAAAGAAATTTTTCTTCTACGATTATCCAAATGTTGAAGGCGCGACATGCGATCGGGGTCAATCTCGACATTGAAGCGATCCCCAAGACACTCAAAAAGAAACTCACCAGCTTTGTCTTGTTTTTTGGCAAAGAACTTCATCGGGAGATTCCGGGAAGTATATTGAGTATAGACATCCCCGCAGTGGATTGGTCCGGGACCTTTGAGATTAGTAAAATGAAGAAAGAAGTAGATCTGTTTTTTATCATGGGTTATGGCTATTATTACGGGGGAAGCAGCGAATCTGGCCCTACGGCGCCGCTTTATTCTCTGGTAGATTATTATGATTATAACCTATCTAGAACCATTTCATACTATCAATCTGTAGGTATGCCCATGGATAAAATGATTTTAGGACTTCCGTATTATGGCAAGGCGTGGAAGGTGTCTAAACAGGGTGCTCCGGCCAAAACCCTCTCCAAAGGGACCAATGTCTTTTATCGAGATACGCGAAAAAACGAAAATGGGTATTATTCACGTAGCAATGCTCGTTGGGCCAGTACGAGTTATTCTAATTACTTTTTATACAAAAAAAGCGGGGCTTGGTATCACGCTTTCGTGTTGAGTGCCAAAGAACAACGAAGCAAAATGGAAATTATTCGCCAGCGGGGTTTGGCCGGTACTGGGATGTGGGCATTGGGATATGACGATGGCTATAGCGAATTGTGGGATGTGATTAGGGAGACGATGACGGACTGTTATGCTCAGCCTTGTTCGGGTACGCTGTATGATAGCGGTGGACCCTATGGTGATTATTTTGATTCTGAAGATTATGGCCTGCTGATAAAACCCTCTGATAAAGGGACGGTCAAACTTAAGTTTTCGTATTGTTCCATTGATAAAAACGGAGATTATCTCGCTATTTATGACGGAGAAGACGCTACCGGAACCTTATTGGGCAACTATACCGGAACGGTCTCTATTCCGAGTATTCACTCGAAGAGCCATGCACTATACCTTAAATTTCACTCCAACGCCACCGGTCGAAAAAAGGGATTTAAAGCCCTTTGGACTTGTGATACCATGAATGTGGCTACGGCTACTCCTCGAGTAATAACGAGGTTTAGGTATGAAATGGTACCCAATCCGACCTCCGGAAAAAGTAGGTTGAATCTTTTGGGCATCCCGGTTGGCAACTATATTTTGAGAGTGTTTGATAGTAATGGGACAGAGATGTTTTATCACTCCTTCACGACCTTTTCGGAGACGTATTCTTCCACTATAGATCTAAGAGATGAACATAGTGGACTTTGTTTTTGGACGATCACCAATCCATCCGGCAAGTTAATCTGTGCCGATAAATTAATATTGGAGTGAGGTATTGGGTAGAAAGACCACTACCTTTCATGGGAAAATGTGTCGACTACAGGTGTTATAAATTATTGATGGCTGGTTTTACTGTATTAAATGCCCCCGTACCGCCCCAGCCCCAGTTTAAACAGGACTTTCAACGGCCTTTTTTTATGAGGGGTTCGGTCTGTGGTAAAAATTGACCCCCCATATGGCACGAAATATTTATAACCAGAAAAATAATTACTAGATAGTAGAATCTGATATATATCCAAGTCCGAAAGGGACTCCCGCTGTTTAAACGAGGTTTTTACGACAGTTCAGCTTGTTATGGGTGAAAATTTGTTACTTGACGC
>JALSTN010000094.1 GCA_026983735.1 Saprospiraceae bacterium
TAGGGTTCAGAGGAATGCGGTTAAATCCAAAGTGGGGACCTTGTTTTTCGGTATTGTTTTGCTTAATAATCAAATAGAGTTGCTTGATTCCACGGTGATATTCTTGAGTACGAAAAAAAGACGGCTGGATGTCGCCATTCAAAATGGCACCGCTCTCCAATCAGATCTCAGTAGGCTAGAGGCACAGATATTGGATGTCAGGCGACAGAAGACAGAGTTAGCAGCTAAGCGTACAAGCCTTCTATCCACCTTAAGAGTACTAACAGGAATAGAGGTGAAACCGGATCAGCTCTGCTTCACAACATTTGATATTCCGCCAAGCTTAGACTTTTCCTCTCGGCCGGAATTTTCGATGTTTAAAGAGGGTGGAGCTCTAGTGGATGCACAACTTTCACTACAGGAAGCAAAGCAGCGCCCAAAGGTTTCAGCTTTTGTGAAGGCGGGCATCGGATATCCTAATCCCATTAATTTTTTCGATGACCATCTATCTCCTTTTGCCATAGGTGGAATTCAATTTGCCTGGCCATTGGGCCTCTGGGGAAAGAATAAAGTTGAGCGCCAGAAAATTAGTTTGGCAAAAAGAGAAACTGAAATTCAGCAAGCTTTATTCGAATGGGGAATCCAAGCAGAAGGAGAAAGCCTTACTAGTCAAATAGAGTCCCTACGAGATGTTATGAGCCTGGATGATCAGATAATCCGAAAGTATGAACAAATGCTACGTGTTTCGGAGAAGCAGTATAGTCACGGGGTGATTACATTACAAGATCTCCTTGATGTAGAGAATAAAATGAGAATGGCAAAGCTTAAAAAGGCCATTCATCAGAATTATTTGGAGCAACAGAAGTACAGTCTAAAGATCCTCCTAAATCAATAGGAGAGGATGTAGGGTAACCATTTCATATGTTTAAAAATTTATAATAAATTGAAAATAAATGTATTATAAATTTTCTGCACCTATGGAACCGCTGCGCTCTCACATGAATTTTTTTAATCATACTTCTGTCTGAAATTTATGTTTAATAAAATTCATGTTCGTTTCATATCTTTAAAATTTTCTAATAAATATTATTTAACAACTAAATGCTAAAGATGTATACTTTTAAAAAGAATCAAGAGAAAAGAACCCCAAATAAATTAAATAGATTGAAATTTCTTCAATTGTTTATTCTGTTTACATTGTTTGGTGTGTTTATCGGATGTACCGAGAATAGGGATGTGGCTGATATTTATGGAGAGTTTGAGACCACTGAAATAACGGTGTCATCGGAGATGCCGGGCAAAATAATGTATCTTAAAGTAGAGGAAGGCGATGAATTAAAAAAGGGTGAACCTGTAGGACTGCTGGATACTGCCGGATTGCACCTGAAGATGAATACGTTGGAGGCATCGATGTCTGTAGTTAAGGCTAAACTACAAAGGGTAGCCCCTAATATTGCGGCCCTAGTCGTCCAAAGAGATTACTTGGCAGACGAAGTAAGTCGATTGGAAAAATTGGTCAAAGGAGCGGCAGCTCCGGAAGCGAAGTTAGATGAGCTGAAGTCAAAATACAATACCGTTGAGAAACAAATTGAAGCTGCAAAAACAAAGATATCTGATGCTAATCGAGCCATTTTGGCTAATTTAAGGCCTCTTCGAGCACAAAGGGAAGAGTTGAAATACCAACTTTCAAAGGCTAAGATAATCAATCCGATAGATGGAAAAGTACTGGCGGTTTTTCATCGAAATGGAGAGGTCGTAGCTCCCGGCCTTCCGTTGTATAAGATAGGATACCTCAAAGAGATGTTTCTTCGGGGATATATCACTGAAAGCCAATTGCCACTTATAACTCTTGGCCAAAAAGTAAAAGTAGACTTCGATGTAGGAAAAGATACGATACGTCAATTGGACGGTGTCGTTACATGGATTGCCGATGAAGCAGAGTTTACTCCTAGAACGATCCAGACAAAAGAAGAACGCGTGAATAAAGTTTATGCGATTAAAGTCAAGGTAAGGAATGAAGAGGGGTTGATAAAGATTGGAATGCCCGGTGAGATACGCTTAAAATAGGGAGGATGCAGAAGACATTTGTACGTATAGAAAATTTAACTAAGAGATATGGTGAGGTGGAAGCGCTTCGCGATATTTCGCTGGATATAAAGCAAGGAGAATTATTTGGGATTATAGGCCCGGACGGGGCAGGCAAGACGACCTTGATGCGGATACTCGTTACCTTAATCTTACCGGATTCGGGGGAAGCTGCGATAAATGGGAGGGAAGTTGTGAAGGATTGGAAATATCTTCGTAAGCATATCGGGTATATGCCGGGAACCTTTTCATTGTATGAAGATCTAACTATAGAAGAAAATCTCCACTTTTTTGCCACTATTTTTGGAACAACCAAGGAGGAAAATTATGATTTGATTAAAGAGATATATGAACATATTGAGCCATTTAAAGACCGAAAAGCCGGGCAATTATCGGGTGGTATGAAGCAAAAATTGGCTCTTTCATGCGCGTTGATTCACAGGCCGGATTTTTTGGTGTTGGATGAACCGACTACTGGAATTGATGCGGTGTCCAGAGTCGAGTTATGGGAGATGTTGGGCAAGTTAAAAGACGAAGGGTTAACAATATTGGTTTCTACCCCCTATATGGATGAAGCGGAACTGTGCGATAGAGTGGCGTTTTTGCAAGATGGTGTTATAACAGAAGTCAACGCCCCGGATACGATAAAGAAGGAGTTTGATCAGCCTCTTTATGCCATGAACAGTAAGGACAATTATGAACTTTTGATGGGGTTGAGAAAAATGGATATGGTTCGTTCTGCTTTTTTGTTTGGCGAGAATATTCATGTGGTAACTAACCACTCTTATGGTGAGGAAGAACTCCAAAAAGCAGTATTAGAGGAGGCTGGAATACGGGCCAATATTAGACCAATTCATGCAGGAATAGAGGATTGTTTTATGAGCAGAATGATGGATTAAATAGGGATCAATCAATATGAGTAGAATCAATAAGAACTATATCGTTCGTGCAAAGAATCTGACCAAGCGGTTTGGAGATTTTACCGCTGTAAATCAGATTAATTTTGAGGTTGAGCCCGGGGAGATATTTGGATTCCTCGGAGCGAATGGAGCGGGAAAGACGACAGCCATGCGCATGCTGACGGGATTGTTAAAAGCCACGGATGGCGATGCACATGTGGCGGGTCATTCTATTAATGGAAGCCCGGAAAAAGTAAAATATAGCATCGGATACATGAGCCAAAAGTTTTCGCTATACGATGATTTAAAGGTCTATGAAAATATTCGATTGTATGGCGGGATTTACGGATTGACAGGGAAACAGATCCGTTCAAAAATCGAAGATATTTTGGAGGAGTTAAATATGACTGCGCTTCGCAATAAGTTAGTAAGAGATCTTCCCTTGGGATGGAAGCAAAAACTGGCATTTTCTGTTGCGTTGGTACACGACCCTGCAGTTGTTTTTTTGGATGAGCCGACAAGTGGTGTTGATCCCATTACGAGGAGAAGTTTTTGGGAGTTGATCTATCGCGCTGCACGTAGAGGGGTGACGGTTTTTGTTACCACCCACTATCTAGATGAGGCAGAATATTGTGACAGAGTTTCAATAATGGTGAATGGAGTCATAGAGGCATTGGATACCCCTCAAAAATTGAAGGAGAAATATCACGCTCGTAGTATGCACGAAGTATTTGTTCACCTAGCTAGGAAGGAGCAATAAAGTGGAGAGCGCAGAAATAGGATTCTTATATAGCGATGGAAACAAGACGTTAGAACAACAAAGTAGAGCCTGAAGTGCATGAAGTAAAGTAACTGTACAAATGAATTGAAGTAAGGAGTGTTTAATACCTGAAATCTCCTAAACATTCAATATTAATATAAGCCAATGAAAGTACTTTTGTCTTTGATTAAAAAAGAATTTTATCACATCATTCGGGATAAGAGATCGTTACTTATTCTGGTGGGGATGCCGATAGTGCAAGTTGTACTTTTCGGTTTTGCTATCTCCAATGAGATTCATGAGGCACCGATCGCCGTTGTTGCACCAAATAAAAGCCAAAAAGTACTTCGATTACTTGAAAGAATTGAGGTATCCTCATATTTTCATATTGTCCGTTTTCTCGAATCGGGAGGTCAACTTGATGAAGTGTTTAAAGAGGGGGAGATTAAATTAGTCTTGTTGATAGACAAGGACTTTTCGAGGGACTTAGGACAGCGAAAAACAGCTAAGTTGCAAGTAATAGCAGATGCTACGGATCCCAATACGGCGACTACTTTGACCGGTTATATAGAAGCGATTACTAATCGCTTTGCACGAGAGGGCTTTTCCCCATTGCCGGTAGGGAAGCAGATGCCCCCTCTTATTGATATAAATGTAAAGATGCAGTACAATCCTTCCTTGAGATCTGTATTTCTTTTTGTCCCCGGGATAATTACCGTAATTTTACTTTTGATATCAGCGATGATGATTTCTATTACCTTAGCGAGGGAGAAGGAAAAGGGCAATATGGAAATTCTACTGGTTTCGCCTTTAAATCCGGTTGTTATCGTATTGGGGAAAGTGCTGCCGTATGTGATTTTAGCGCTGGTCAACGGATGGAGTATACTCCTATTAGGAGTGTGGTTGTTTGGTGTTCCGATTAGAGGGGATTTGGTACTCATATTTGGGGAGATGTTACTGTTTGTATTGACCGCTCTATCCCTTGGTCTATTTATCTCGACCAAGGTGCAAACACAGCAGGCAGCCTTAATGATTTCACTCATTGGGTTAATGCTTCCTACCATCATCTTGTCCGGCTTTATCTTTCCAATAGAGAGTATGCCCCTACCTTTGCAGTTTATTAGCCATTTAATCCCAGCCAAATGGTTTTTGATTATCCTAAGAGCGATAATGCTAAAAGGAGCAACACTCCATTATGTAGTAAAAGAGACCATAATCCTCGGAATCATATGCCTTGTCTTATTAGGATTGGCAGTTAAGAACTTTAAAACACGATTAGAGTAATGAGAACAATATTGTTTATACTACAAAAAGAATTTCTGCAAATCATAAGGAATAAACTCATTCTAGGTATGCTGTTCTTGATGCCTGTAGTTCAACTCATAATATTGGGGCATGCAGCAGATTATGAAATACGGCATATAAATTTATTGATATTGGATCAAGATCACAGTACCGTTTCAGGTGATTTGGTACATCATTTTAAAGCTTCAAAGTATTTTGATCTTCTACCTGCTGCCAATAAATACGAAGAAGGATTGGAACAAATGCAAAGAGGGGAAGCGGATATTATCCTTGAAATACCTTTGGGACTAGAAAGGGAGTTGAATAGAGGAGAATCTGCGGAAGTTCATTTGACGGCAGACGCTATAAATGGGGTAAAAGCCGGACTGGGGACAAAGTATGCTTCCCGTATAATATATGATTACAACGTGGAAAGAGGACGAGCGGCAGGTGGGCAGATTATTACACCTATAGACTTGAGATATTCTAATTGGTATAATCCCAAGATGAATTATGCTACGTTCATGGTTCCGGGAATACTTGTATTATTGCTGACATTAGTAGGCGCATTCTTGGCATCGATCAATATCGTAAGGGAGAAGGAGATGGGGACGATTGAACAACTGAACGTAACCCCGATTAAAAAATACCAGTTTATTATTGGCAAGCTATTCCCGTTTTTAGTTATCGGATTGATGGAATTGACCATCGGTCTTGTTATTGGCAAACTGATTTTTCATATACAATATCAAGGGAGCCTTGTAATCGTGTACAGTTTTGCCGTGCTCTATTTAATTGCGGTTCTGGGGTTGGGACTTTTGATCTCTACACTATCTGACACCCAGCAACAAGCGATGTTTATCGCCTGGTTTTTCTTGGTGGTATTTATCTTGATGGGAGGGCTCTTTACTCCGATCGATTCGATGCCGCTATGGGCTCAAAAATTGACTTTACTCAATCCGATTCGATATTTTATAGAGGTGGTCAGAATGGTATTGCTTAAAGGGAGCAACTGGATGGATGTTCGGTGGCATTTTCGAAGTATTTTTATAGCTGGTCTTATTCTAAATGGATTGGCAGTCTGGAATTACAGGAAAACGGCTTAGACTTATTAGACTAATACAGAAATAGGTTATTTGGGGTATTGCTTTATGCAGTATTCTAGTATGAAATGGAATAAACTATTTTAGGCATAACATCCGTTCGTGATTAAAAGAACGTGGGATTTGAAAAAGGTGATTAGTCCTCCCCGACAATAAGTTATAATGCAAGGAAAATGAAGTTATTAATGAATCGTCAAGCAAGTCGAAAGATAAAGTAGATGAAAGAACAAGTAGTGGTACAAAAAAAATATAAATTTCAAGCATAACATTTCATAAATAATATTACCTTTGCACTCCATTTGTAAACCGCGCTCTCAATTCATTGGATGTGAGGGCATAAAAAAACTTAAATACCATGCGGAACTATGAAATTACTTTTCTAATTGATCCCGTTCTTCCCAAAGAGGAGATTGCAACTATTCCGGATACCTATCTGGACCTAATGAAAGGTGCCAATTGTAAGATTGTGCATGCAGATAGGTTAGGGCTAAAGCAGTTGGCATATCCTATCAACAAAAGGACAACGGCGATTTATCACTGTGTAGAATTCCAAACGGACGATAGTGCCATAATCGATAAGATGGAGTTGGCAATGCGACGAGATGAGCGCATTATGCGTTTTCTTACTGTTAAATTGGACAAATATGGAGTTCAGTACAATGCAGATAAGCGGGCGGGTAAGATTCCTCGTAAACGTGAAGAGCCAAAGGCTGAAGTACCTGTTGAAAGAGCTTCAGCTCCAACGCAAGCATCTAGTTCATCTAAGCAAGAGGAAGAGTAGCCTCTTTATTTCATAACCTAAAAAAATCATCAATATGGCCTCTAGAGACGATATAAAATTTTTGAACAACCCGAACATCGGTCAACAGCGTAAAAAGTATTGCCGTTTTAAAAAATATGGCATTAAGTACATCGATTATAAGGATCCTGACTTTTTACTTCAGTTCATTAACGAACAAGGTAAGCTATTACCGAGAAGAATTACAGGTAATTCCCTGAAATACCAGCGCAAAGTGGCTCAGGCAGTCAAGAGAGCCAGACACCTGGCAATGCTTCCATATGTGGCAGATTTATTAAAATAAAAAGACATTAAATAGTTAAGAAATGGATATTATACTATTAAAAAATATAGATAAACTCGGGTTTAAGTTTGATGTCGTTACCGTAAAAGACGGATATGGCAGAAATTATCTCATCCCCAAGCGAATGGGTGTCATTGCGAATGAAACCAATATGGCAAAATTGAATAACCTCAAGAAGCAAGAAGCTGCCCGACTTGAGAAAATGCTAGATCAGTTTAAGATTTACGCTGAGAAACTCAATGAAACTACGCTTCAGATTCCTGTAAAGGCTGGAGCTTCAGGAAAGATTTTTGGCTCCGTTACTCCACTGCAAATTGCCCAAGTTATCAAGGAGCATATAGATTTTGAGGTGGATAAGCGTTGGATAGAAATGGAAGAGGAGATTAAGACACTCGGCAAATATACAGGCAAACTCAACTTCCATAAGGAAGTAGCAGCAACGCTTAATATAGAAGTCTTGGAAGGATAGATATTGAGGGTGGATTTGTCCGAAGGGATTAGATTATTTCATCATAGAATGTCAAGAAAAATCTAAAATACACAGAGGTGGTTGTTTTCGGACAGCCACCTCTCTTTTTGTTTATAGTCCGGCATAACTTCAGCAACCTTGTGCCAGAAAGCACGAGAATGATTAGGGTGGATGAGATGTGTTAGTTCGTGAATAATGACATAATCCATAACTTCAATTGGGGCAAGGAGCAAGCGTGAAGACAAGTTGATATTCCCCTTGGTAGAACAACTACCCCAATTAGATTTATTGTATTTTAACCGAAGGTCATTCATCTTAACATCTGCAAAATACTGAGACTTGAGTTGTAGTAGACGTGCCTCTACCCAATGGTATTGGTCCCCTGCGACGGTTCTGCTGATGAGCGAAGCCACTGTATTGGCCATTTGGGCTGTTGTAGTATTGTACGGCAGCGAAAGTATAATATACTTATCTCTGTGTAACTTAGCTCCAAAAGTTTTTCTGTCTTTGTACTCCAGTTTTAAGGTGTATTCCTTTAGCGTCGTAGAGATCTTTTGACCATCGTCATAGGTTTTAATTCGGAAGCGCTCAAATAATTCAGGATGCTTGAGGTACTTTTTTGTTAGCCATTCTTTTGCCCATTGGACTGCATTTCCGGCAGGGGGCGTGAAAGCACCTCGTGGAATACGCAAATGAACTTTATCTGCACCTATTGAAATCCTCATACTTCGCCTCCTTTCCCTGTAGATTTTTAAGGGGACTTGGAGGCCATCTATATTTACCCAAGTAATAGAAGTATTATCCATTTCGCTTTGTAAAATCTTGCATCACCTCTACAAGTTTTTCGACGCCCTCGTAAGGCATTGCGTTGTATATGGAAGCTCTAAATCCACCGACGGACCGATGCCCTTTGATTCCTATGATTCCATTCTCCGTACAGGTGGAAACAAAGTCTTCTTCCAACCCGGCATCCGCAATAGTAAAAGTGACGTTCATTAAAGATCGATCTTCTTTATAGGCATACCCTTCGAAAAGGGGATTGGCATCAATTTCTTGATAAAGCAATTGGGCTTTGCGGGCATTCCGCTTAGCCATTTCCTCGACCCCTCCGAGTTGGGCAACCCATCTCATCGTAAGCAGGCTGACATATACAGCATAGACTGGCGGGGTGTTAAACATGGAAGACTTCTGAATATGGGTGTTGTAGTCAAGCATCGTAGGCAGTGTCTGCTTTATGCGACCCAAAAGATCCTTTCGAACTAATACTAAAGTCGTACCCGCCGGCCCCATATTTTTTTGTGCTCCGGCATAGATTAGGCCGTGTTTGTCGAGCTCTACGGGACGACTAAATATATCGGAGGACATATCGCCAATTAGTGGAATGTCCGTCTCAGGAAGTTGGTGGAACTGGGTTCCAAAAATGGTATTATTGCTCGTATAATGTAGAAATACGCTCTCTTTAGGGATGTTCAGTTCTTTGGGGATAAATCGGTATCCATCCTCTTTAGAACTTGCCGCCTCGACGATTTTTCCAAAGAGATGGGCCTCTTTGATCGCCTTCGATGACCACGTCCCCGTGTTGATATAAGATGCAGTGTCCGATCGGTTGAGTAAGTTCATTGCGGCCATATAGAACTGGGAACTAGCCCCACCCGTCAAGAACATGGCTGCAAAATCATCAGATGCACCGAGTAATTCTTTGGACAGAGAGAGTGCCTCCTCCATAACCTTAGTAAAATTTGGAGATCGATGGGATATCTCAAGTAGAGAAAGCCCCATACCGTCAAAGTCGTGTATAGCTTTAGCAGCCTCTTGGAGTACAGCGTCAGGAAGAATAGCCGGGCCCGCATAAAAATTGTATTTCTTCATTTTTTTGGTATGAAATGGTGAAGTAAAGAGTCAAAGTAAATAAAGTGCGAAAGTAAACAATTCTCTTCATTCTATCCTTTTTTGTGGGAGGGGGATTGTATTTGTATTCATAAAGCAGGCCTATCGGATACTCGAATTGCCAGGTGTCCGCTCCACTTCTCATGAATGATGCCGGATTACACCCAAAGCTAAGGCTAAAAAGCTAAGGCTAAATTTAATTCTTCAAAAAAAGCGAATTATTCGATACATTATAAATATCTTAATATGTTAAATAAATAGTTATATATTTGGTTATTATAAATAATATACTATATTTGCAATGATATATATGTAGTTTAACCATTATGAAATTGTCGACAAACTATGTTGTTAAACCCAATTAATTCATCTTCAAAAAATTGCCGATTATGAAAAAATTTAATTACAACCAACCAACCAACCATAAATGCTTAACATTTAGGTTGAAAGGGATGGGGTGGAAGATTTTTTTTCTATCTTTTTTTGCCGTTATTTTTATTTTTAACATTTGCCGGAAAGATCAGGATTTTGAGGGGGATAAGGTGAATACAGCTGTTGATAAATTTGGTTTAAGGGAGAATGTTGATACTTCTATTCCTTATTCAAGTGAGAGAGCCCAGCTATTTGCTTATATGTTTTATAATAATTGGATTTCTTTGGATAATTCACGTTTGCAGATGGGTTTGCCTTATTACGCTGAATTAATGACATTTTATGATCATAATCATTTAGATGTTTATTCTAGGAATGTTCTTCCATTAGTAGATATACACTCGGACACGATCATTTCTTTACTTTTTATTAATTTAGGGAGCCCAAAATTAGAATGGAGTCTTCTCGTCAAAAAGGATTTAATGAAGTTAGGTGACAGCACATTAATGATTAATGAATTAGGGGGTAAGTTTACTGGAAATGATATGGTCCAATTTATTAATGATTGGGATCGTGCAATGGTAACAGACCCTATTGAAAACTACAAGTCTTCCTCCAAGATTGGGTTGCGAGGAGGAGAAGATGAGCGTTGTGGTGGATCTGGGGGAGATAGAGGTAAGACGGATTGCTATAATTTTAAGGAAAAAAGATGGAGGGGGTATGTAGATGGCTGGGCGAATGGTTTTGGGAAGTGGGCGCGAAAAATTAATGATTGGTTAAATCGATGGTTCCATGGAGGAGGTTTGACGAATGGTGGCTCTAAATGGGGTACTGCCTTTGACAATCCAAATTCATTGTATTATAGTTCTATGAAGTGGCCTACAACCTATGAGGGGTCTGATGGGAAAGAATCATTTTGGATAGATAAATATTATGAAATGTGGTCTTGTGTGGATGAAGAAGTAGATGATGATCGAGACGACAAAACGAAGAAGCGCAACGCGAAACCGGATAAGGAATTTTGTGAGGCGTGGTCAGATTACTACAATCGCTGCCTGAAGGATAAGGAGGAATGGAAGAATTGGGGTAATGCTGAATGGGATATGTTTGGGTCAAAATGGGCTCAGATGGCTTATGAGCATCGGTCAGCTATAGATAAGATAATTCATAGCCTCAAATGCACCTCTTCGGAAGAGTTGGAATGTGCATTGATGCAGTTAGAATACGAAGCCTCTATAGGAGTAGATCTAAATTCCTACGCAGATCGCTTCGAATACGAAAAAGACGGCTGGCATTGCAAGGACGGGACCTTCGACAAGACGGCATTTTGGAATGCATATATGGGGACAGACTTCACGGAGGAGGAGATAGAGTGCCTTCTTGAATATAATGGCGATATCATTATACCGAAGAAAAACCTTATGTATATTATGCGAGTATATCCACCGGAGAATAAAAGAGAATATTTAAATATTTTTTGCCATCCAGAATTGGTACCTCCTGAGGATAATTGGCGCTGGATACCTAAAGATAAAATTCCTAATATTCGGGAAGAGGAGCAAAAAGTCAACAATGGAATCGAGATAGAAGAAATAAAAGGAGTGAGTCCTTCTCAAATGAAAATGAATGATCTGTTAATTGAAACTAAAGATCGTAAAAAAACAGGAGATTTAGAACATTCTGATCAGTGTCCGCCTGACATGGAGGGTACAAATGGAGCAAGGAGAGCATGAGGAGGAGGATAAATACATATTGAGATTAGAACAACAAATGCGGAGTTTACTTCAGTGGACTTCTAGGGGAGAATTGCAAGATGTAGCTATGAAGTGCATGCATTTCTTCTTAGCGCTACAAGTTGATGGAGGGGAAATGGTCGACCCAATTCTAAGTAAACATGTAGCGCAAGCTAATAGTATGAAAGATTTCGTTAAAATCGTATCGAAGAAACTCGAAGATGAATTGAATAAACACAAAGGTGATATTGATGGTTTTGGTCAGATTTATTTTGGCAAAAATGAAGACCCTAGGCCAAAGTTTAGTTCGTTATACCATCGGTCACACGGTTTACAGATATTAATTAACGATACCTATAAGACATATGTATATGTAGATCGGACTTCTTATAAATATGATAAAAAGAGTAAGACCTGGAGTGTTAATTTGTATTTTGAGATCATAGATCACTTTGGTTTAGATAAGAACAAGAGGGAAGCCATGAAATATCAAGGTAATTATTTGCATCCTATAACAGGAGCAAACATATTAGGACATGATGGATTTGCAGCCTGGTATAGGTTGCAGCATTGTTATGATCATGTTCCTTTTACAACAAAAGAATATGTACAGTGTAAAGTGAAAGGTAAATTAAATTATTAAATTATGTGGAAGATAATTTTATGGATTGTTGTGACGATTGTTGTACTGTTTTTTATGACAGTGGGATTTGTATATTTCTATTTTGAATTAGAGCATTACTATTACCAGAATTGGCATCAGTATAAAAATTATCCGTTTAGATTAGAATACTTCTGGGAAAATAAATATCACCCCAGAAGTATTATTCGTAGTTTTCATAAACCTCGTAAGGCGATCATTTTCAACATGAAGGGAGATTCTTTAGGGGTATTTCCATTTCATGTTGATTATGAGCTTTACAAATATAATTTTTCTGACACAACGATTGTTATTCATGAAAATGATAGTTACCTAGTGGAAGGACATCTGGTTGAAGGAGTAATAGATTCTATAGATAAGTTTATTTGTACGTGTTACAATGCTAAAGATGTCGAAAATAGTAGTAACAAATCTCTTTGTATAGACTTTTATAAAAAGAGTTATGAGACAAATAATCAATACCTCTCTAATCATTCTGGTAGTTATACCTTCGGTACTAGTCCTGAAGATTATGATACACTTCATTTGGCATATTGCTTTGAACGACACGATAATGAAGATACTGTATCCCTATGGAGGTATATTGATCGTTATATTGAACCTGGTGAAACGAGAGTGAATTGCAAAGAAGTGCTTAAGCATTTTGGACTGTATTATGGGAAGGTCCAATATGATATATACACAGAGGATGAACAGTAAGTCTAGGAAATAGGAATTATTAACGCCAAGCATAAACGGTTAATCAAGTGTCTTTTTATGCATTCAATACTACAATGCTTCAATTATGCGCATTTTAAAAAACCTTGTAGAATACAAATAAAATCTGTAGTTTCACTAGACGGAGAGAAACAGATGTCTAATTAAGGAATTATTCAGTTAAGTAAAAATTATTAATATGTATAAAAAGATAAAAATCTTTCTTATATCGATTGTAATTGTATATTTGCTATTTATAATATTAGTGTTTAAATTAGGTTTTTTTTCCGATGGATATCCCTATGAGTTTTCCCCAATTAAAATAGAGTGGGGAGGGAGAGCGGAAAGTGATATAACACATCATCGTGTAAGGAGGAAGGAAAAAGCACTCTATGTCGATAGGTTGAAATATTTTACATTGGATGGAAAACCTATCCTCTTTGAACCCAAATATCCGAAGGTGGGGGATTCGTTAGAAATATACGAAAAGGAGAGGCGAGAGCCGACAGATTACTTTGTCGTTGAGGGACACCGAAGGAAAGGATTTAAGGACTCATTGAATAGATTTATCTGCAGTTGTTATAACTCAAAAGATATACAAAGTGATAATTTAGATACGTTATTCATTCGTTTTTATAAAAAGGGAAGAGAGCTATTTGGGTTCCTAGAAAAACCGGATGATTTAATGTGCCTTCATTATCGATTTTTTAGAGATATGAAATCTAACTCCGTAATACTCAAAAGGTACTCCTGTGATTCCATTGTTAAAGTAGATTGTGATGCTGTAATTCGTAAGTTTGGTCTATATTCTGGAGACGTATTTACTAATAAGTATTTTGGCTGGCTTACTTTCCCAGATTAATCGGACAAATGAAGTATTTCATATGCTTAAAAATTTATAATAAATAGAAAATAAATGTATTACAAATTTTCTGCGCATATGGAACCGTTTCACTCTCACATGAATTTTTTTAATTATCTTTCTGTGTGAATTTATAATTAATAAAATTCATGTTCGTTTCATAAAAAATATTGTAAATACATTGATTTCAATTAATGGCAAGGGAGAATATAATGATCTTGTAGGTTTGGTTTTAAATGGTTTTGGTAAAGCCCCCGAGGATTATGAAAAAGCCGGTTATACAGTAGAACAAGTAATTGAGAAATACAATAGAGCTAAGCAGTTTATTGCTAATGATGGAAACATTAATAAAGTATTCAAAAAATGCGACAATTAAAAAAAATTCTAATAGGACTAATGCTTAGTTCTTTTTTCTTTGGAGCATGCGCCAAAAAGCAGTATACAAAGAGAAATAAGCCTAGCATGATATATAAATGTCCATGGACAAATCAGGAAGTCAGGGCATTATTTAGCTATGTAATAGATGATATTACATGGAGTTTTAATGGAAATTTTAATTTACGCGGTGATAAGAATCATTGTAGCCTCAGAAGAGATACTATATTACTCTCTGTTAATGAAAAAGGGCTAACAAAGGATTTAAAGGATATATATTGGAGGATTGCGCCTGTTCCTGTAAAGGGAGTGATTTCATTAGGGCAGCTAGATCGTTTATCTACACAATTTCCTGTGAAGTTACTCGAGACCACCATTCCCGATACCTTGAGTAATTTTGATAACGAGTACTGTTCTGTTTTGCTTTCCGTTGAATATCAAGGGTTATTTCGAGTTAGTCCAAGTTTTTATTTACTTCGATTGTTTGGCTGGTTTAATTATATCGATAAGGAGTCGGACCTATGTTTTAAGTTAGGCTCATCATTTATCTACCAAATAATGCGAGGAAAAAATGGTTTGTTGTATATCTATGACAGAAATGAAAGTGTTTTTGGAAGAGGGAGGGGTTATTATTATAAGGAGTCCGTTAATAGTCAAATATATTGCCCGGAAATCCAAGATTGAAATTAAGGGATAAATGCATTTATAACGATTAACTTATTGGAATATGCAAAAGAACATAAAAAGGATACTCGGTACGATAGTACTTATTATTGGGGTATTGAGTGTCGATGCTCAGTCAAATTCAGCGGATAGCAATGACCGAAAATACAAAGTAGAGTTACTGAGCAAAAGAGAGGTTAGGTCCATATATACCTTCATCATAAATGACTGTATGATGTCGGACAGGGAAATAGTGTGCAATGTGGATAGCCAATCCATTCGAAGAGACTCGATATGTATCTTTGTGGGATACCGCGAATTGGATAGCCGGATTCCACTTAGATATTTAAATGACATTGACCCATCGCGGTCTAGAGTGCCAATATTGCCACATTTTGATTCCTCCTATTTTGAGAACCTCGCTACACTGTTCCCCCTCGGGTTAAAAAAACTGAATAGTGTGAATGGAAAGATAGGTGAGGGGCAATTTCCTAATGATAGAATGCTATTTCGTTTTGAGAAATTTCATAATTACGAAGGGAAGAGGTATTATGTTGTTGTGCGTTGCTATTCGAGAGCAAGGAAAGAGCATGGTAGATACAAATTTGTAGGCCGGACAATGTTTTATTTTTTCAAGCGAAATAAAAATGGGATTATATCTTTTGTTAAAAGAGAGTGAAGCAGAGTTGGCCCCTATTCATGGCCCCTCCATTTAATATTAGACAATAGAGGGATTTTTACTGTCCTAAAACTTGGGGGCACATCAAATAAGTATTTTGGCTGGCTTCCTTTCCCAGATTAATCGGACAAATGGAGTATTTCATATGCTTGAAAATTTATAATAAATAGAAAATAAATGTATTACAAATTTTCTGCGCATATGGAACCGTTTCACTCTCACATGAATTTTTTTTAATTATTTTTCTGTGTGAATTTATAATTAATAAAATTCATGTTCGTTTCATAAAAGATATTGTAAACACGTTGATTTCAATTAATGGCAAGGGAGAATATAATGATCTTGTAGGTTTGGTTTTAAATGGTTTTGGTAAAGCCCCCGAGGATTATGAAAAAGCCGGTTATACAGTAGAACAAGTAATTGAGAAATACAATAGAGCTAAGCAGTTTATTGCTAATGATGGAAACATTAATGAAATTTTTAAAAAATGCAAATAGGAAGCCGGATATACATTGGAAACGTACTGCTCATATTAATAATATGTTCTTGCTCTAATAGGCTGAATAAGAATTCGTCTATCGAAAGGAGTGGAAAGGAAATTCAAGTTTCAGAGATTAAAAAAGACTTCACCGAGCGGGAAATTAGAGCATTATGTACGTACATTATCGATGATATGACATGGAAGTTTGATATATATTGGGATACCTGCAATTTTTCAAGGGATACTATCATATTATCAGTTAGCAATAGAAATAATACTAACTACTTGAAGAGAATATATTGGAAGGCGAATCCAAAAATTCTTCAAGGGTATTTTGAACCTTCGAAATTAGAGGGGTTATCTACACAAGTCCCATTGAAAATGATGACTGATACGGTATCACCCCAATTTAATACAATGGATAGCGTTTATCCAAATATCTTATTCATTGCTTACTTTGAAGGTCTCTTTAAAGTAACTGAAAATCTATATTTTCTTCAAATGCAAGCTAAATATAATATGAAAAACTACGATATGTGTATTTCATGGGGTACTGTTTTATCTCCACATATTTATCAAATAGTAAGAGGACGGAATGGAATCTTATATATTTATAGCTGTACCAATAGCTATGAAAGGGAATATTATAAGGAGTCCGTTAATAGTCAAATATATTGCCCGGATATCCAGGATGGAAATTAAGGGATAAATGCATTTATAACGATTAACTTATTGGAATATGCAAAAGAATATAAAAAGGATACTCGGTACGATAGTACTTATTATTGCGGTATTGAGTGTCGATGCTCAGTCAAATTCAGCGGATAGCAATGACCGAAAATACAAAGTAGAGTTACTGAGCAAAAGAGAGGTTAGGTCCATATATACCTTCATCATAAATGACTGTATGATGTCG
>JALSTN010000095.1 GCA_026983735.1 Saprospiraceae bacterium
CCTCCGTATCCAATGAGGCGATCTATCTAAGTAAGGTATCTCTTTCTCGGTATGAAATGGTCCTATGGCTGCTAGGAGATGAATCCACCAAAGATGAAACCTTTAATACACAAGAACAACAACAAGTTGCTGCATATCTAAAAAATGGAGGTAAGTTATTTATCACGGGATCGGAAATAGGATGGGATCTAGACAAAAAAGGCAATGCAACGGATAAACTCTTCTACAAAACCTACTTTAAAGCCCAATTTGTAAGTGATGGAGAAGTTTCCCTCACCCCTGCGCATGGCCTTCCCGGGACATTATGGAAAGGGCAGACGCTTCATTTTGGCGTAGTTTATCCGGAAGACTATCCCGATGTCCTTCAACCCATTGGAGGCTCAAAGGGTATCCTCAAATACAGTGATGGTACGACTGCGGGATTGAGTTACTCCGGAAGATATGCCGGCACAAAAACTGCTAAACTTATCTACATCGGATTTCCACTTGAAACCGTAGCAAAAAAATCAGAAATAAAGGCATTTCTCCGAGGAGTACTCGACTTCTTCGGAATCCCCTTTATGCTCACTCAGTCAAGGGATATCAAGATGGTAAACCCTATATGCAAGTTGCTTCAAAATCCTTTTAGATACACCCTTAGTTTGGACATTGAAACGCATGGACCAACGCCTCTGCAACTTGTCATCTCAGGAATTAACGGACGTATCTTTTGGGAGAATATCTTCCTCTCTAAAGAGCATCAAACACTCAGCATCCCGACGTCTTTTTGGCCCAATGGCAGTTATATTATATACATCGTAGATCCATACGGGAGGAAAACAACCCTTAGCGCTATAAAGATTTGATATCTTTTGCCTTTACGCTAACAACAAGGAAGAGCATTATAAACTGTAATAGATAGAGGGACTTCCTCACTATCCGGACTACTGATGAATCTATTAATAATCTCTATTGTGTTATAGAATTTAAAACGAGGAGATTTGCAAAAAAGCGGGAATATCATTTGGATTCAAGAAGTCTCAATATGTATCAAAATGCACATTTTATACTCCAAAATTCGACATTACTTTGTCAGTTTCCGTCCGTCAATCAAGGCTGTCCAGATGCTGAGTTTTTTCCCGTCTAATCTCGTCCAGATCGGTCTAATTATTTGATCATAGGCTGTAATATTGCAATAGTCCCCAAAAAATATTTTTTTATTGGGAAGAAATGGCGTCGCACTGATCAAAGTATCTTGAAATGTTTGTCCTCCATCCGTTGACCAAGCGAGAAAAACATCTGTAGAATCGCTTTCGGGATGTTGTCTCCGATCGTAAAATACACACCAAAGCGTACCGGTCTTATGATCAATCGTCATCCATGACATGAATTGTTGGGCCTTGCCGGAATCTTGATTTACTCTGACAGGAGGTTGCCATTTCATACCACCATCATCTGACCATGTCAACCAAAGATCCGTATCCTCCTCTCCATTTCTTTGGTCTGACCAATGCACATATACCCGCCCTGAAAAAGCGCCACTGCTTCGATCGCATAGAGTAACCGGGAGTCCATTGCACCTGTAAATGCCGGGAATATCATACGTCCACCCCCCGGGTATGGTGCCGATAGGAATATCTTGGTCTCTCCATGTATTACCCCCATCCAGAGAGCAATCCATAGTCAAACCAAGTGGACCTGCCCATGCCACATATATCTCTCCTTTAGGGCCCACTGCCGGAACAGCTCCTTCCACCGTGTTGTCTCCATCAAGACAATCCCCCCCATGTTCATCTAAGCGAAGGGGCTCCGTCCAGGTCTTCCCCGCATCCAATGATCGTGCAAATAGTATATGTGAACTGTCATAGGGAGACTTGCTACCGTAGTGATCAAATTCGGTCCAAGTGAGATAAAGAGCATTATTTAGTGGATCTACACAAGCCCATTCCTTGTCTTGATCCTTCAGAACATTAAATCCAACATAGGTCTCTTCCGTCCATGTGGCACCTCCGTCTTTGCTCTTATTACATATCATTCGATCCAACCAACTGTCTGCATTTGAGAGGGAAAAGTAATAAAAATCTCCTGCAGTATCTACGACAATACAAGGATCACCGGCGACGTTCCATTCTGAGTGAATCTGACGCTTGCTCCAAGTTCTACCCGTATCCCGGGACGCATATACAAATCGTATATTGGCACCTGCCACCAATTGATTGGGATGAGCGGGATCAATACATATGGAGGGTTCCTCTGGACGACCTTTATGATCTATTCTAACATTTGGAAATGGAACCTGAGCAAAAGAATCTAGCATGAAAATCTCAACGATAAAAACAAAAAAAACTCTTAAATACATAATTTGAATATGTTTTAACCCAGTCATGCTCTAAACGATTTGACCCGCTCTCTACTGACTATTATATTAGTATTTTTAAAATTGTGCCACATCACCCTTAGACGGCTGTTGGAGTATTGGTGAATTTCCTCAATATGGTCGACATGAATGATATACTTGCGGTTTACTCGATAAAAGACTTTAGAATCCAACATCGATTGTAACTCTTCCAATGTATAATCAACGAGATTGGACCGTCCAGCGTTCGTTTGCACCCAAGTCGCCTTATCCTCGCTATAGAAACAAACAATCTCTGCAGTTGTTGCAGTACGTATTCTTTGACCAAACTTAGTTGTAAATCGGTATTTGTAGGTCACTTGGGATTGGGTAGTCTTTCTGATAAGAGAGGAGATAGCATCCATATCCACTTGAGGAACGAGTGGTTTCTTCATCGCAGACAACTTATTCTTAGTTCTCTCCAAAGCCTTTTTATCAAAGGGCTTAAGCAGATAATCTACACTGTTCAATTCAAAGGCCTTAATAGCATATTGGTAATATGCAGAGGTGAAAATAAATGTATTATAAAATTTCTGCACACATGGAACCGCTTCGCTCTCATTCGCTAAGAGAAGAACTATATTACGGCTCTATTTTAAAACTCAAGTCCAATGGATCCACCGTATGAGTTAGAGCCCCGGAAGACACATAATCTACGCCAGTAGTGGCATAAGACCTTACCGTATTGAGGACAATTCCGCCTGAAGCTTCCGTTTCGTATCGTCCATCAATTATTTCCACTGCCTCTCTCAGCAGAGGTATTTCAAAATTATCCAGCATAATGCGGTCAACGCCTCCTCTGCGCATTACTTGCTGAAGCTCATCGAGATTGCGTACTTCTATGGTTATTTTCAAATCTAGGTCGTTTTCCTTCAGATAAGCATGTACACGATCGATCGCCACAGATATTCCCCCGGAAGCATCGATGTGATTGTCCTTAATCATAATCCGATCGAACAGTCCAAATCGATAATTTTCACACCCCCCGATGGACACCGCCCATTTCTCCAACCATCGATTGAATGGAGTCGTCTTTCGGGTATCCAATATCTTTGTAGAGAGCCCTTCTACTTCATCTGAAAACTGAGAGGCTAGGGTAGATATCCCGCTCATTCGCTGCATTACATTGAGCAATAACCTTTCGCCCTTCAAGAGATTGCGAGCATGACCAAAAGCCGTAAAAACGACATCCCCTTTATGAATCTCTGCACCGTCCAGGATACGAATATCTATGTGCATATCCGGTTCCAGGTATTTCAACAGATAAACTGCAAAATCTACTCCTGCTACAACGCCATAGTCCTTAGACAAGAGTTTGGCATGGCTCTTCTTATTGGCAGGGATACAAGCCAAAGAGGT
>JALSTN010000096.1 GCA_026983735.1 Saprospiraceae bacterium
GGATTGTGCGACCCCTGAGGGGTCGTATGTTGCTCCTGCTGCTTTAGTTTATAAGTATTAGACCTCTTCGAGGTCAAATTGTCGTACTTGATCATGCCTCAGCCCTTTTAGATTTATATGTAATTCTTACTATTCGCTATGTTTTTCTCATTATTTGAGACAGCTTTTTTGAAAAGTCTCAAATATCGAGAAAAAAGCCGCACTACTTAACTGTAACTTTGCATTGTAAAGATTCTTAAAAGTAGAGTCTCGGATTCAATGGAATAAAATGAATATATATTTCACAATACATTTATCACCAATAAATTTTAAATTATGAAACGTATAAAATGTACAACAATAGGGTTGCTCTTCTCTCTCATTTTCATGATTGTCAATTTGGCTCCGGCCTATGCTGTACATAGCGCCAAGGCTTTACCTAAAAAAGAAAAAATATCCTTTATACACAAGGTAAAACATAGGGTTAACCAAGTCATCGAAATAGTAAAACATACCTACCGAAAAATATTGCAGGTAAAGGATTTTGACTGGACTGTATGGTTCTGGTTTTGGTTAGGTATTCTCGCTTGGGGGATGGCGTTTATCTTCTTATATGCGTACATGGTATCCTTTGTATTATTTGAACTAATGTTCGCCGAAATCTATGCTGTGCTCACTTTTATATTTTACATCTTAGGGTGTGTACTCTTTATTGTTTGGTTATTCAAGTTTATTGATGCACTATATGACACATTCCATTGAAATGCAATAAGACAAGTGAAAATCATTTGGATGCTCACTTCTTTCAACTCTCCATTTTTATGAGCATTTTAGAAGTCTCGCTTTTTAGATTAATTGTAGTACCTTTGCTTTTACTCGTAGTTTTGGCAGAATTTGTTATTACTTTTATTGAAAAATTCATGTGAGAGCGAAGCGATTACATAGCTGCAGAAAATTTATAATACATTTATTTTCAATTTATTAGAAAATATTAAAGATATGAAATATTTAAAAGCAGGATGGCTCTTCTTTCTTATTTTCATGATTGTCAATTTGACTCCAACCTATGCTGTGCATAGCGCCAAGGTATTGCCCGCAAAAGAAAAAACCACTTTTTTTCGAAAGATAAAGGGACAGTCGATACACCTTTTCAATCGATTAAAGTATGCCAATCAGAACGTTGCCAAAGCATTGGGGTTTGATTTGAAGGATTCGGTTCAGAAATGGCTTTGGTATGCTCTTATTGCATGGGGTATTGGGGTAGCTTTATATTTAGGGGGTTTTATTTGGGCTTTAGTGGGGGGATCACTCTTTTGGATATTCTATTCGATCGGATACCTTGCTACATTAGCCGGGTCTGTATTTTTTATCGTTTGGTTGATCAAACTCATTAATGCTGCTTAAGGCACTCCTGTCCTTTTCCTAAGGGCTATTTCTTAGCGTATCGGGATAAAACGAGGACCACAAGGACAGGGCCATACTTCATTTACAGCTTTACCTTCTCTAATCGTGGTACGTGCCCAACAGTACTCTTTGCCGGGCGTATTGTCGTTATTGATGACAGGTACATACCATATCACGAGCTGTTGGTTATCCAAAGCTTCGGGAGTTTGGAGATAGACTTCCGGCCCTTGTCGATAGTCTGTATTACAACAAGACCCAAACGAAGTCATATTACTCTCCCCTTCATCCTTGTCCGGGTGATAGACGGTAACATAAGTGAATGCATGATCGCCTCGTGTACCGGATTGCCATTGTCCTTGATCCGGGGCGATATAATAGCCTTTGCCTTCCTCATTAATCATGCGAAATAGATATCCTTCCGGGGAGTATATGGTTTTTTCATCCTGCTGGTGCCATCCCTCTTGGGTCCATCTCTGCCATTTCATACCATTCCATTGTTCAAAGTGATAGGGGTGTTCTGGAGATTGACTCAATTGAATACGGAATACCGGACGATAAGTGCCGGGAACTCCGCATCCCCTTCCCAACTGGACTCCCATAATACGAAAGGATCCATCCGGATAAAATTCATACCGGTTTTGATACCTGTAGTTGCACGGCTTGGGCCATACCGGACTCCTAAAATCCTGTACCATAACATAAGCTTTTCCCTCTTTCATCTTAGAGATTTCGGGGCCACCAAAAGCCACTACAGCAGCTGTACTAAACAATGGGCAACCCATCGCATCATTATACCCAAAGCCTTCTTTCTTGGAGTAACTAACATGCCAATCCAATATCTTTGAACTCGCCAACACCGATCGGTCATCGTACTTCACCTGATTAATCTCCAATCCGTCAGAGGACGTTAACCGGTATTGTAAGGACCATTTGCCGAGCGTCGTATCATTGTTTTTAGAACAATAGCGTTTCATAACGACTTCATCCTGCAAGGTTCGCTCTGTAACAGGCTGGACATGTTTTGAGTTTTCTCCTACCTCCGTCCATTTCATACCGATCAATCTAAAATTCGTCAAATCTACAATCGTCCAAAGCGCCCGATGTCCCTTCACAAAAGTCGGTGCAACACAGAGATGCTTACACCGCTCACATACCGTGTGGTTAAGTGCGGTCTGCACATTGGACATGACGACATCTTTTCTCGTCGGATTGATACCGAGTGCCAGTGTCACTTCTTTTGACTCCAATGCGATGGACAACGCTATTTTATGCAATAATTCTCCGATCGTCGGACGGGCGCCTTCGGGGTGATCTACTCTCAGTACTTTGCCCTCCTTAGGATGTACGATGGCTATGGAGGCTCTGTTGTAATAAAAATTGTACATCTCTACGCGATAACAACTTTCCTCTCTACATCTATCCACCAATTCTCTTGTGAGGTCTCCCGGTAAAGCCGGGCGAACAGACATAATCTCATTGCGTAGAGGGATATGCTGTGCAGTATCGTATGTCCATCGAGTAAAATCCTTGTCCCTTAAGGCTAATTGCTGGGCTTTAAAGGCTGATTCGTCTCCCAATTCCTTAAGACTTAGCGACATTACAGGCGGATCCTTTTCCAAACTTTTCTTCAACCGGGATAGGTAAAAAGATAATTCAGGAATCTTAGCCGCGTATTCCGTCACCGGCAAAGCCTTAGTGAGGATGGCTTGATCTAGTTTTTTATTGGACGGATCTCCTTGTCCAGTCGTGGTCGTGTCCGTACTACAAGCGGCCAAAAATAAAGCAATAAGAACAGAAAATATTCCAGCCCTGAAAAATCTAATGATGGTGTACATCCTGACTTGATTTAAACGTGTGATTTAATGGTTTATATTGGGGTAATTCTCCGGTAAGACTCTTTAAAAATAAGACGACAGAGGCTACTTCACTTGGTTTTGGGCGGATACCATTTGCCTTGGCCATAACCCCAACTGCTTCTTCAAGTGTGCGAACACTTCCATCGTGAAAATATGGAGCAGTCTTTGCAATATTGCGAAGGCCCGGCACTTTAAACATCATCTTATCTGCGGGGTTCCCACTGATCGCATAGATTCCCTCATCATAAGTCTTACTTCCTGTGAACTTCCAATACCTCCTATCCCCGGGGAAGCTCGATGCTTTCTCTCCTCCCAATAATGTACCACTGTGACATCGAACACACCCCCACTCTATAAATAGCTCCAGTCCCTGTTTCTCCTGCTCCGTCAATGCTCCTTCCTCTCCTCTCAAATACCTGTCCCATCGACCGGAAGTAAGCAATATACGCTCAAAGGCCCCCAACGAAAGTCCTATATCTGCGATACCTGGTTG
>JALSTN010000097.1 GCA_026983735.1 Saprospiraceae bacterium
GACTCAACTCGATGTATCTGTCCTTCATATTGGATTGGCAAATCATTTATCAGACCTTTCAATGCTTCAGCACCTCGGGCCAATGCGATAATCCGCGCTCCTTGATGTGCCAATATCATGGCAGTAGCCCGTCCAATTCCTTGACTTGCCCCACCGACTATTGCCGTCTTGTCTCTTAGAAGTAGTTCTTTCATTTCAATATTAATTTGAGGACGAACATAACACTTTTTAATAGATTGAGATGCGCTTATAGGTTTTTTTAACCCGATTAATCGCCTTGACGGATCAAAATAGTAACTAACTATGGATGAAAATTTATCTGCTATGATTTTCCTAATCCATCTAACGATACTTGGTCAATACTCTGTTTAAACAGGGAGACCCAGTCGATAGGTGATGTTAATGAGTATTTAGAAGTCTTGAGTATCCGGTCACTTTTTATATATAATATAAGATTACAGATAGATCTTCTTTCTACTCCACTTTTATTAAAAATGTAGCTATGAAGGACGAATGTATAAAGTGTTTAAATGCAGACAAAAAATATCTTTATAAAATATTGTACCCCCCTCAAGAAACCACAAAGAAACTATAGAATATCGAGCAAGGAAAAACGACACCTATTCTGAGAACTGTGGGTCAAAAAGGGGGTAAAAAGCAGTTCGCCCTTTGACCTCGTTCATGGGTGTTGCTTGTAGTTTTAGCCGAATAGACAGCACTTGTAAGTGAGATTGCCGTCCCATATCACAACGCTGGATCGATGATACCTTTTTTATGTCCTATGGTATAACGTTCATTCTAAATTGCCAATCTATCGGGATATTTTTTTCATAGGGAGAGGGTGTATATTAAATATGTTGTTATCTTTGCACTCCCTTAAAGTAAGGTGAACGGTGAGGTGGGTGAGTGGCTGAAACCACCGGTTTGCTAAACCGGCGTACTCTCAAAGGGGTACCGCGGGTTCGAATCCCGCCCTCACCGCAATTTATCTTTAAGGTTTCTCGGGGTGTAGCGCAGTCCGGTTAGCGCACCTGCTTTGGGAGCAGGGGGTCGCAGGTTCGAATCCTGCCACCCCGACCATATTAAAAGGTCAATGACTTAGGTCGTTGACCTTTTTTCGTCAATGGCACACTGTCTGTAGATTTGAAAATCTACTACAGTTCAAGTCACCTTGATATCCAGACAAATTCGGAATATGGGGGAGCGAGTTGATAAGGATCAGGGGGAACCAATGTGTCAAATCCGATAAATTGCCCAAAAATATCAAATTCAATATAGCCTTTATTGGGGTCTATGAGATAGACTTTGCTATTGAGGACTTGTATATCTGAAGGGGCAAACGATTCTTTAAAATAATATATCGGATCTGTTTTTCTGAGAATATCCCTTGAGTTGCTGAGGAGAAAAAGGCTTCGGGCATCCTGATCATACATCCATATCTCGTCTTCTTGTCCCATAGCAATACAACAAATGAATCCCCTATTTAAGGAGTTTAGATCGAGTTCACTCACCTTAGAAAGATGATTATCCAAGGTTACTATTCGCTGAAAACTCCGATAAAACAAGAGTATTTTAAATGGGTTGGCGACATCTATTGATGAAATGGTTCCCATATTGTTGTAATATGAAAAGCTAGTATCTTTTGTCCATTTGGTGAGTCGTCCCTCCTTGTACAGCACATAGATATTATCAAGTCGGTCGATATAAATGTTTTGGATCCGGGCAGTATCCAGAACTATCGTATCCTTACTAATGGAGAGCCATCCGATACGGGGATCGATAGAACTTGGTTCACTTTTCATACAAGAAGCCTCACTCCTACAAAACAAAAAGAGGAATAGATTAAAGGAGAGGAAAAAAATATTACGTTGCATTCGATTTGGCCTTGTTATATATAAAAATAATGGTACAGTGGATAACAAGTTACTTAGACACCACCCGAGAAGAAATGCCCATTTGCTCGAAGACGTCTACCAGATCCTGGTCTACATTTACATGGGTATTTTGGGAAGCAAATGTAAGTTTTTGTTTATTTGTTCTATCCAGAATCATGCATTTCAAGATATGTTTACCCTTGTGTCTTTCACAAGCGGCAGCAATATCTTCTATAGTCGTAGGACTTATCATATCCAATGGTACGAAGAGGACTATTTCACTGATCCGCTCATTAAGAGACTCCAACAACCCTGCTTTGGATATTTTAAATTCTCTTTCACCATCTTTTTTCCATCCTTTTCTATAGACGCCTTCGACATAGATGATTTCGCCGAGATTAAAAAAGGGTTTGAACTGGAGGTAATCATTGGAGAATAAATTAATATCAAGGCTTCCATAATAATCTTCGATAGTAAACTGGCCATAGGCTGTACCTTTTTTAGATATGCGATGCTGTGCTTTGGTAACAATACCGGCGATTATTATTTTTTGGTCCGGTTTGAGATGTAGTTGATTCAAGTGCGTATTGACAAAGTACTTCATCTCAAGGCGAAAGGAGTCTAGGGGATGACCACTCAGATAAATACCTGCGACACTTTTTTCTTTCTCCAATTTGTGTATAAGGGGCCAATCCTCTGCTTGAGGCAAGGTAGGTTCTTGGATATTGGTCACTTCAGACATTCCAAATAGGGTATTGGTGCTTTCTTCCTTAAGTCGCTGGACCTGTCCACCAAATTTTATAGCGTGTTCCAAGGCCGTCGGGTACTTGGAGGAGGGAGAGAAGTACTGAGCTCGCTTGGCACCAAAGGCATCCATTGCACCTCCAAATATTAGCGATTCGTAGCATTTTTTATTAACGGCCCTAGAGTCCAATCGACGCGTCATATTAAATAGAGAAGTAAAATTTCCCGCTGTTGATCGCTCTTTAATAATAGCTTCCACAGGGCCTTCTCCTACACCTTTAAGCGCAGACAAACCAAAGCGTATTTGACCTTTTTGATTGACGCTAAAATAGATATTACTCTCGTTGACATCAGGAGGAAGTACATCTATATTCATACGTTTGCATTCCCTCAGGAAAAAGTTGAGTTTAGTAATATCATTTTTATTGTGAGTAAGGACAGAAGCCATAAATTCTGCGGGGTAATGGGCTTTTAAGTAAGCGGTATGAAAAGATATTACAGAATAAGCCGCCGCATGGGAGCGATTAAATCCATAAGAGGCGAATTTGGCCATGATATCAAAAATCTCATCTGCTTTTTTTTCATCGACCCCTTTAGCAACAGCCCCCTCATTGAAGATTTTGCGATGTTCTTTCATCACTTCATGCTTCTTCTTTCCCATAGCACGACGTAGCATATCGGCTTTACCAAGAGAATATCCGGCCATAATTTGTGCCGTCTGCATAATTTGTTCCTGATAAACCATAATCCCATACGTCGGCTTCAACAAATCTTCAAGCCATTCATGTGGATATTCCACTTTGATTTTACCGTGTTTACGATCGATAAAAAGAGGAATAAAATCCATCGGACCCGGACGATAAAGCGCAGTCATCGCGATCAGGTCTTCTATATTGGTCGGTTTGAGTTCTTTGAGGTGTTTGCGCATACCCTCCGATTCAAACTGGAAAATACCCGTCATTTCCCCTTTCTGAAACAATTCAAATGTCAAAGGGTCATCCAATGGGATTTCTCTTACATCGACTCTCTTTTCTTCTCCGTACCTAAGGACTATATTTTCGATAGCATCCTTAATAATTGACAGGGTTTTAAGGCCGAGGAAGTCC
>JALSTN010000098.1 GCA_026983735.1 Saprospiraceae bacterium
TATTCCAATGGATTTCCACATTTGGCAGATAATGGCAAGACCTTGTTTTTTGCTTCAAATAAACCTGGGGGATATGGCAAATTTGATATCTATGTTTCCTATTTACAAGGTAAGGAATGGACCCAACCTAGTAATCTCGGTCCAGAGGTGAATACCCAAGGGAATGAAATATCCCCTTTTCTCGATGATGATAAATTGTATTTTGCCTCCGACTATCAATATGGATTAGGGGGATACGATGTCTTTAGGATTCATCACCAAGACAATGCCTGGACGGGGCTCGAAAATCTGGGCGCATGCGTCAATTCACCTAATGACGACTATGGAATGGTGATTGACCCCTCAAAGGATAAAGCATATTTTACCTCTAATAGATTAGGGGGGAAGGGACATGAAGATATTTATGCCGTGCAAGATATCGATCAAGTCCAAACTAAGAAAGTATTTACACCAAAGTCTGTAGATGCTCTACCTGAACGAGTGCTTCCTCTTGAATGGAATACCGAGACCCCATCTGAAGATATTTCTAAGATCGAGGTCCAACTTGACCTCCTGCCGGATGTTGATCTGTCTCTGTCACTTTCTCCTGCATTGTCAGGTAATCAGCCAGCTAAAATCCCTTTGGAACTTCCTACATTGGAACTTCCTGCCCAAGAGGATAGAATGGAGATGGATAATCAGGATGTACAATTGGTCGATGATCATACATTGATTGATTTAGTCAGAGATAATCAACAAGAGGGGCAAAAAGTGTATTTTGTCCAAATAGCGGCCTTGTCCCACAAAAAAAACCTGGATAGATTTAAACATTTTCAACGTTATGGCAATGTTTATCAGGTGCGCTCCGGTGGATTAGTTAAGATTAGAATTGGCTTCTTTAGCACTGTTGAAGAAGCAAAGCAAATAGCATCTCAACTAAAAGCAAGGGGAATAAGAGAGGCATTTATCGTCGGAGATGATTTGCAGACTGCCCAACTTGAAATCATTGCTACTGCTAAAGATCGCTCGATAGCCAAAGGCGCTTCTTATGAAGAGACTCGACACAAAAAACATGTTAGTCCTTATAAGATCAGAGTTGTATCTTATCACTTTCCCAATCGTATCAATACAGCGGAAGTAGCAGATTTGGGCAAAATAGAGCACTGGACTAAGGAGGATTGGAAAATCATTATCCTCAGTGGTTATGAAAATCTTTCTGAGGCTAAAAGAATGCTTCAAAAAGTTCATCAAAGAGGCTTTAAAGATGCTTACATTGTCAAGGAATCATTTGGTAAGTTGCAGAGAGTGCGCTTTTTAAATAAATAAGTTCATTTAAAAAATATAGTTCAAATTAGAAAGGAGCATCCTTCGCAAGAAGGTTGCTCCTTTTTAATTTGAAAACGCATGTTTGAGCGTAATTGCTTCTTGTCCGTGGATACTGTTTGAAATTATTTGTAGTGGAACAGCTCTCGTGATTACCGGCATTCTCCTGTCTCGCAGGTAGGCGTTAAAATGCGGTTACGAGCAATAATCTTGTATAGCCACGGTCCTATTTTTATCCTCCTGGCGAAGAGTAAGAACGGTCGTACAAACCATCCCCATCGCAAATACTTCGCAGCGGTAACTAAAGTGTCAAATCCGTAGTAAACCACTCCCTCTTGGTCAATAGCTGCGATTTGTCGTTCAGCTTTTAGGAGTGAAATACCTTGCGGTAGAACATCTTTCCTAAAGTCTTTGACTAAGATTTCGTCATTATTGTCTAGTCGAATGAGAAGTTGCTTATAATTCTGACAAAGTGAACATCTGCCATCAATAAAAACGATCAACCCCTTCTTGATGACTGCCATGGTATAAAGTTACAATTGGGTTCAATAAAGTACAATTGGAAAATATAAGGACTTAGTATCATTTTGTTTTTTAACAGACAAAAGATATACCCCGGCAGACCAATGAGCTGGAAGGATAAGTGTGGCTCCTGCTCTAATCCGATCCTTGAATAGAATATGACCGTTTATATCTGAAATGCTAATTTTCATTTGAACCTGTTCGCTGTTGGTTAATCGTATACTTTCTCCTGATTTAATAAGGTTACTCTGGAGCTGCAAACCTGTTGTACCATTATTATTTACAGCAGATATTTCTGCTGTATTAAAGCTAAAAGTCTCTGAGTATCCTGCATCGAAAGATACAAAATTATATGGGTAAAACCGTATATAATATTTTTTTCCCGGTAGTAATTCAGGGAGTTGAAGTGTATTTTTAGACACTACTCCTTTGTATACGGCCTTTCCACCAAATGATTTTCGTCTGGATACATGGACATAATATCGGGTGGCATTGGGCGCTTCTTCCCAGGATAAAAGTGCATTGGAAGGATCTAATTCTTGACTATTGGGAAGGATAAGCCCCGGTACGTTACTTGTAATTATGTCTTCCGGCAGTGTTGTTTTTTTTATGGAGCTTCGTCGATTGTTGATGTTCGCTCTCATGGCTTGTATTTGCTGCTCACTAAATCGGTTAGCACATCCATCATTGGAATAGGACATAAATAACCCTCCATCGGCTCGAAATGTACTTCCATTTTCATCTTTGAGCTCAACGGTGCTCCGTCCATCTCTATTGCAATTCCAGCGATAGGAGAGATAATCGGGGTCGGTGTCGCAAAAGCGATCTGCCGCTCTGCTACAATTACTCTGATCAACTTTTTCGAGTGTTCCGCGTATTTTAGATTTAAATGTGGATATGGGTTCCGTCGGATCATAACGCACCCCTTCACACCCAAAAAAGGTATGAGGCAGACTAAGCATGTGTCCCATTTCATGGGTAAGTGTAGAACTAGTTCCTCCGGAACAACCGATAGCGAGGGCGATCGCATCTGTAGATGGAGCATAATAACCACAGTTGCCGGCAGGTGACCCCACGGCGTAGATATTAAGTGCTCCGTTAATGTTATTGGAATTCATCATTTCATAACCTTGAGAGTAGTCATGATCGTACCATGTGCTATTATCAAGAGAGTCAAAGTCACTCTTGAGAAAAAATCGTAATTCTGCTTGCTCCATATCACTATTCAATTTGGCCAATGTCTTAAGAATATTCGGAATGGTCATTCTTTTGGAGCCATTATCTTGAGCGACGAGGTGAACTTGAATAGGAATATTGTATATGACTCCCCATTCCGGATCAAATTGTTCTCTGTGTTCTACGTAGTGATCCAACCATTTCATATCTGTTGTGGTAGTACCACAATAAGAGGAGGTTTGAGCAAAAAGCGGGAACTGAACGATACAAAAAAATGTAAATAGAAAGAGGAATTTGTTCATGTCGATAATTTAGTATTGGTATTGTATTTTATTGTAGAGGATCTCTCCCTGTTGCGTTCTGATTTGTACGATGACCCAACCGTTGTAATTAGAATGGTATGGGAGTGTCTGTTCCCCCTTGTGAATCTCATATGAGCTTGAGGTGAGAGGTCGACCCAATATATCGTAAATACGAAGTCTTATACGATCATTATGATCGGAACTTAAACGAATCCTGGCCGGAATTCCGGGAGAGGAAAAATAAGAAGCAGTTACAGACCTATCGGTATGGTCTTTAACTTTAACAGGTTCCCTGCCCACAAAACTGGTTACAGGTGGTTTATCTGAGCAATAATCTGTTAAGCCATAAGAAAATACCCGCCAATAATATTTTCTGGGTACAGAAAGTGCCGTAACGAGCATATGAGGCTCTTT
>JALSTN010000099.1 GCA_026983735.1 Saprospiraceae bacterium
CCGCCAACGCCGACAACATCAACGACTCCTGGCGCCTCTTCCACACCCCCAATATCTCCATCCTCCGAACGTGGATTTACGACCGTTGGGGAGAGTTGGTCTATTACAATGGAGAAGGCGACCCCATCTGGGACGGCACCTTCCGCGGCAAAGACGCCCTTCCCGGAGTCTACACCTACGTCGTAGAATACCGCGACAGCGAAGGTAAAACCGCCCTCAAAGCCGGGGATATTACCTTGGTGCGGTGAGGGGGGGATTGATGGAAACCCTGTTTAAACTGCGGAAGGCGGGGGGATATGACCAACGGATTTTAATGTAGGATATATCGTATAGACGGGATAAATCCCGTCTACACATGATGTTTTTTTTGAACACCAGGATATGTTTCAAATAAATTTGAAACGCCATTTGAAACGCCATTGGGAGGGTCATTGGGGAGGCATTGGGAGGCCATTTAAACAGGGGAAGACAAAAGGACAGTGCTTCTCATGAATAGGAATCACATACTATAATTAAGGGGAAAAATCCAGCCATTTCATAAAAAAATGAACTATTTGAGAGGGAAATGACTTTATTCGTTGAGAATAACTAATTTTGCGCCCAATATGCTTTTACAAATATTCAAATCCAAGATTCATCGAGCCACTGTTACGGAGGCCAATCTCAATTATGTCGGTAGTATCACCATCGACCGGGATCTACTGGATGCGACAGGGATGATACCGGGAGAGAGGGTTCAAATCGTCAATAACAACAACGGAGAGCGCATCGAGACCTATATCATAGCCGGACCGAGGGGCAGCGGTACGATATGTCTCAATGGAGCGGCCGCCCGTCGGGTTGAAGTAGGCGATGTAGTCATTATCATTTCTTACGGATACATGACTGCGGAAGAGGCTAAGAATTTTACTCCTTCCACGGTATTAGTCGATGAAAATAACAAGATCAAAGAAGTCATTTAACTTGAAAAAAGCTGGCTATCAAATAGCGCGAATCCTTTTGTTTTTTAGTGCTGGGCTGGGAATTCTTTACCTCGTCTACCACAATCTTGATGCCTCGTATCAGGAGGACTGTGCACTAAAAGGCATCCCCAGTGCAGAATGCAGTCTCCTACATAAAGTTTGGACAGATTTTCTTGCTGTCGATATGAAATGGTTACTCCTTGTCCTAATCTTATTCATGGTAAGCAACGTTTGGCGCACTTTGCGATGGCAAATGCTCCTACGCCCAATGGGATACTATCCCGGATTTTGGGCTTCCTTTTTCAGCATTATGCTCGGGTATTTTGCCAATCTTGGATTGCCAAGGATGGGTGAAGTTTTCCGGGGGGTCGCACTTGCTAAACATGAAGATATACCATTTGAAAAAGTGATGGGAACCATCGTCACGGATAGGATTATGGATTTTTTGATGTTGGGGATATTTTTAGCCTTGGGGTTCTGGGTAAAATTTGACACTTTTTGGGGTTTCCTTACGTCAGCATTGGGTGAAAAGCATTTTTCCATATTTCATCTCGGAGGCACACTCATAGCACTTATCGCCCTTATTGGACTAATTTCTCTCACTCGTAAGACCTGGAGGACCTGGTCTTTTGTCCGAATTATCAGAGGCAAATTAATCGGCTTTTGGCAAGGGATCCAATCGGTCAAATCCGTATCTTCTCCACTGTTATTTATCCTTTATACCATAGGAATCTGGATGATGTATTACCTGATGTTATACTTCTGTTTTAAATGCTATACCCCTACGGCTTCACTTGACCTCAAAGCCGCCCTGGTAACATTTGATTACGGCACATTGGGGATGGTAGCGCCTTTTCCTGGGGGGATGGGTTCCTACCATTTCATGATAATAAAAGCCTTGGAACAATACGGTATAAACAAGGTGGATGGATTTTCCTTCGCCAATATCAACTTTTTCTCCATTCAGATATTTTGCAATATACTCTTTGGGCTGATGGCTTTGATTCTATTGCCTATTATGAAAAGGAGGCAGCCCATGACCGAAGGTTTGACAGATCAGGAATCCTCTGTGGACTAATAAAATTCATCCATTATCAAAGTGAGATCACATGATGACTTCCGATAAAATTGTCACGCTGGAAAACGCTCGAAAAATTATAGCCGGTTGGCGTGTTAAAGGACAAAAAATAGTCTTCACCAATGGCTGTTTTGATATCGTTCATGCAGGGCATATCCACCTTTTGGAATCCGCTAAATCACTAGGGGATCGCCTCGTGGTGGGGATAAACAGTGATGCATCTATCCGACGGTTAAAAGGTCCTGATCGACCGATTCAGGATGAACATACTCGTACGGTTGTTATGGCTGCCCTTCTTGTTGTAGACCTCGTCATTGTCTTTGAAGAAGATACTCCATTGGCTATGATCGAAACCCTCCTTCCGGATGTACTCATCAAAGGTGGAGACTGGAAAGAAAATGAGATTGTCGGGGCAGATGTTGTTACTTCTCACGGAGGGAAAATCGCCATCATCCCCTTAGAATCCGGTTATTCTACTACCTTAGCAGTTGAAAAAATATTACGACAATGCAAATCAAAGAAGTAACAGACTATCTGGAATCCATCGCTCCGCTTGAATTGCAGGAGTCCTATGACAACTGTGGCTTAATCGTAGGCGATACACGCTGGGAAGTCCAAGGGGTATTGGTCTGTCTCGATGTAACAGAAGCCATCGTGGAAGAGGCTATGGAGTTGGGTGCTAATTTGATCATAGCACATCATCCGGTTATTTTTCAGGGTCTAAAGCGTTTGACAGGTCAAAATTTTATACAACGAACGGTCATGCAAGCCCTGCGAAATGACATCGCCATCTACGCCATACATACCAACCTAGACAACACCCTCCTCAATGGAGTAAATGATAAAATCGCCCAACTTATAGGGCTGACCGACATACAGGCCCTTCAACCTAAACCCAGCTTTATCGCAGATAAAAACGGGATGGATCCTAAACTCGTTGGGACAGGACTCATCGGGTATCTTCCCTCTCCCATGGCCCCTATTCGATTTCTACATCAAATTAAAGAGCGAATGGCCGTCCCTTGTCTAAAATACACCGCTCTACCCCAACACAAAATCAAAAAAATCGCTTTATGTGGAGGCGCCGGAGGATTTTTACTCAAACAAGCAATAGCATCGGGCAGCGAACTCTTTCTCTCTTCAGATTTCAAATATCATGAGTACTTCAAGGCAGATGGAAAAATCATCATCGCAGATATCGGACACTTTGAGAGTGAAAGATATACAATCGATGTTTTATTCGATTTGATTTCAAAGAAATTCCGTACCTTTGCATCCCATTACACGAAATGTAATACAAATCCAATACAATATTTATAAAACGTTATTCAAATGACAAAAGCTGCTGAACTGCCTATCAAAGATAAATTATTGGCACTGTATAACTTGCAGACCATAGACTCTCAACTCACCGAAATCGAAATTCTAAGAGGAGAACTCCCAATGGAAGTTCAGGATCTCGAAGACGAAATCTCAGGATTGCAAAAAAGAGTGGATAAAGTTCAGGCTACGGTAGATGCCTATAATGACGAAATACTCCAACACCAAAAAAACATCCAGGAAGCCAATCAACTGATTGAGAAGTATAAAAAACAATTGGACAATGTAAAGAATAACCGGGAGTTTGAAGCCTTAACCAAAGAGATCGAACTCCAGGAACTTGAGCTAAAATTATCGGATAAACGCATCGGACAAGCCAATGAAAAAGTGGTTCTGCACCAGGAAATGGTAAATACTATTCAGTCCAAACTCGATGAGAAAACAAAGGAGATTGAGAAGAAAAAAGAAGAGCTAAAGGTCATCATTGCCAAAACAGAAAAAGACGAAGAAAAGCTCAGAAAAAAATCAGAAAAAGCTCGAGTTGGTATTGAAGAAAGATTGCTCAAGGCCTACGATCGTGTCAGAAACAGATACCGCAATAAAATGTCTGTGGTCAATGTAGACAGAGATGCCTGTGGAGGGTGTTATAACAAGATCCCGCCTCAAGTGCAGTTGGATATTATGATTATGAAAAAAATCATCACCTGCGAACACTGTGGTCGTATTTTAATAGACAAAGAAGCCTTGGGCCAAGAGTAAAATGCTCCCATTCCCCATTTAGCTTATTGAAAGTAGTCCATTGATGGGCATTTATCAGGTGCCTCAAAAATCCCTTTTTTCGTTGGACGCCACAGATACAAGTATTGACAAGATGGAGCCCTACGGTTGACTTCAGACAGAGAATCACAGACAGATGGCGTTGGAAGAGTAGGTATGAAATGGTTGACCAATGGCATTATCCTACCCAACATATTCTCTCAGAAAGACTGGATTACTATATCCTATCTGAGCGTCTAACCGCTACTAATGGGGTCCATGATTTACTCCCTTTCGGTCAATCCGCCGATTATTCAAAGCTAATCCAATCCAACCTTACACCCCTTCAGCCGAATGAACGATTACGCAGTTATGTCCTGACAAAAATGGAGTACCGTATCTGAGACAAGGGAAGTTTACCAAAGAATTAAGGATAGAAAATCAGCTGATAACTGCAGTGCAAAGAAAATAAAAAGAGCCCGACCGTGTCGGGCTCTACAGTAGCGTGAGGCGGGCTTGAACCGCCGACCTCAGGATTATGAATCCTGCGCTCTAACCAGCTGAGCTACCACGCCATTCCTAAGGGAGCGCAAATATATTACAAAATAATTTAGTCCAATAGATTTTAGATGAAAAAACATCTTTAGGCGAGTATTTCTGGATGAATGGTGGAAGCATTATAAAACAACATACATTAAAAAGTTCAGTCAATTCAATTATACACTATCCAGAGTATCGCATTTTTACTCATAATATACTTCCTTATTTTAGGCTAGATCGCACCCTTTTGGAATAAATATCGCTTTCCTTCTACTCGATAAGTACATAAGGTCTCGTTTAAGATGCCATACATGGACTTGCCTGCGCTGCATAGGGTATACAGCTAAATATTTAAACACACAAGCATTAGAATTTTTATTGAACCACCTAAATATTTCTAAAATATTCACTGTTAGTCATTGCTCTCAAATTAATTTCGTAATATGCTTTCCTTTCCAAAGGATATTATTTTGCCTCTGCTTAAATTTCAAAACATTACTTTTATTTAACACAGATATGATCTTCTACTGCGGCGCATCAATTGTATTAAAGGATACCCGATATTTTTTTACATCACCTCCCCATCGGTCTATTGCACTTTAGCTCTCTTGCACCCTATCAATTCAAACTATTTAGAGGTGTAGTGCTCCTCTAATATAGTGGTAGCTAAGCTGATGGAAATTCCACAAATAAGGTTAAAACATCACTCACCGGGTGATGGGTTCTTCACATATTATATCTGTCGAGGCCATCCCCTTCTCAAAATCTACATAGCATGGGATAAAATGGATTTGGTGGGTCTCCCGGTCTATGGTCTTTGTTCGAATAATCATTCGACCATCCAACAAATCAGGACGGGAGCTACGGTCAAAGGTAAAATAGCCTGAATATCTCGTTCCCGGGATAGTGCCGGACCAGTTCATTCCGGTCAAGTCCGTCATATCCTTCCTGCCGAGATTTTGGAAAGGCTGAATGCCCTTACCTGCATTTTTAAGGGAATCCAATTGCTCTATCTTTAAAAAGGGAGTAACAAAATGTTCTGCTCCATAGACCCATCCCTCATGGTTACCGTCAATACTTTTCACCTTTAACCAATGCCCGACATACTTACTAATTTTCTCTTTATAATCCGTCTGTTCTCCCATATAGTACAGAAGAGAATTTTCATCAAAGGTAGTAAGGATTTTACTTTTAGTATCCGGATAGCGTCGCAATCGAAGTTGATCAATATTTGTCACATAGATAGGGTGGCTAGCCACGAGAAATGCAAGACTATCTTGTAAAGCATTCTTGTCCAAATCTTTGTTGGATTTATCCGCTTCCGTCCCACTAAAATAACTGCACCCCTCTACGCTCATCAACATTAGACCCAATAAGCCTGTCAGCAGCCAATATCTCAAAGGGGAATATAATGAACCAAGCATCTTTATGTCTTTTCTAACGATGAGAGAAGCAATGTAGCTACTTAAAGAATTCCTAAGGCATTCGAAAAAGCAGCGTATCTCAACAATGATAACTCATTGGTGCTATTTCTGTTTTTGTTTTTGTCCATTTTTATGGTAGTAAGAATGTATAGAATCCTTTGTTGAGCTTTCCGTATAAGGGGCATTTCCTCCAAAAGCCACAATGGAATACACCAATCTTAGACCAGTTAGAATAACCTAATTATAAAATCATAACTTAGGGCAATAAACCTTTTGGTTTCTTCTCTACTGGAGGAAGAAACGACAGCAATACATCCTTATACCAGAAGGACCGATAGCCATATGGTTTATAAAAAAGTATGGAGACTTTACTTAAAAAAAATTGGCTCAAGTGCTTTACAACCAAAAACACTAAAAGGATTCAACATGCCCTTTCCATCTACCCAATTCTACACTTGGATAACGCACTGCTAGACAAACCTGAGACTACTTTTCCTTCGTATTAAAGCCGAAAAGTGCATACGCAGGGCAGAAGTTAAGAAAACTAGTCAATGCCAAAGCAATCGCCACTATCAGCAATACAGTGGCTAAAGTTCCGGTTATCATATTAAAATAATAACACAAAGCAATCGCTAAAGCAAGAATCAATCGGATCATTTTGTCCGTTTTACCAACATTGTTTTTCATAATAAGTGGATTTAGTAAACTAATAAAATTTATCTTCTAAGGGCATCCACTTGGCTCAAACAAATATAGCAAAGTTTTAAATTAAACATCTTTATAGGCGTACTTAATCAAATCATGTGTAGTGACAATCCCCACAAGTTCTCCTCCTTGACTAACTACAGGAAGTGCATGAAAATGATTAGTAATAAACATATCTGCAGCTAAACCTACACTATCATCAGGGGTTATACACACTACTTTGTCAGACATAAAATCCTTTACCTTGATCCGACCAAACTCTTTATCGGTAAATTCCTGCCTTACAGATATCAACCTTAATATATCTTCCTTGCTTACAATCCCTGCAACTTTGCCATCATTGTCCAATATCGGAATGTGATGAAAATGGTGTTTATCAAAAGTCTTATCTACCAGACGCAAAGGATCATCAACGTGCAATGCTATTACATTCTTAGTCATCATCTCTTGAACCGGGGTTAATCCATCCATTGTTTAAATTTTTTCTTTAACATTAACCGGGATATTTCCTTTAGAGCCCAGCCTTCACATTCTGGTATTTATTGGGAATCTGCTAAGGCCCAGCTTTATTTTCCATTGGATATATCTCCCATCTCTTATCAGGTGCAATATACGAACAACTTTCCGGTTGAAGAATGATTTTTGTCATAAAAAAACAGGATGTTTTTGTAGTTAAACCCAAACCATTCCTATGAGGCCGTATCATTTTCATCTCTTTGTGAATGCTAAACCAATACTTCCATTTTAACCTTATTTTATTATTCTACTGAGGGTTTAGAGTTGAAAATAGCTGCGCTTCTCCCTTGCCATTCGGAAAAATGAATGTACATTAGCGCTTTATTTCAACTTAGAAACAATCTGGTAATTCAAATAGGGAATCCGACCTTTTATACTCCCTGAGTACAACCATTTCATACCAAAAAAATATAACTCCATGGAAATCCAAAAGTATCAAAATACATTAGAGGAACGATTTAAAAATTACACTCGAATCGATACCCAATCCGATGCCACAAGCTCTACAACGCCTTCCACCGCTAAGCAATTTGACTTGCTTAGACTACTTGAAAAGGAACTCAAGGATATGGGCGCGAAGGAAGTAATTTTGGACGAAAATGGTTATTTGTACGCGACGATTCCATCGAATGTTAAAGTAGACGTGCCTGTCATTTGTTTTTGCTCGCATGTGGACACCGCTCCGGATGCTTCCGGAACAGGGGTAAAGCCTATTACGCACAATAATTATCAAGGGCAAGACATCACCCTTCCGGATGATCCTTCTATCGTTATCAGTCCCAATGATTTCCCTCATTTGAAGAATTGTATTGGCCACGATATCATTAGTGCTAGTGGCAAAACACTATTGGGGTCTGACGATAAGTCCGGGGTATCCATCATTATGCAAATGGCTCAAATACTACTTGAAAATCCCTCCATTCCACATGGAAAAATAAGGATTCTATTTACACCGGATGAAGAAATCGGAAGGGGGGTTGACAAAGTGAATATGGAACTATTGGGCGCGGACTTCGGATACACCCTGGACGGTGGGGCCCCCGGATCCCTAGAGGATGAAACCTTCTCCGCAGATGCAGTAAATATCCATATTAAGGGGGTATCTATCCATCCGGGTTATGCTAAAGGTCAAATGGAGCATGCCATAAAAATCGCTGCTGAAATCATTTCCCGTCTACCTCATCACACACTTTGCCCTGAATCTACTTCCGGTAAGGAAGGCTTTATTCACCCCACAGGAATAAGTGGTGAACTCGGACAAGCCCAACTCGAATTTATCATTAGAAGTTTTGAAACTCCCAAACTCAAAGTGTATGAATCACTCCTCGAAGACATCGTCAAAACGGTATTGATGGATTATCCCAATTCCTCTTACCAAATGGAAGTGACAGAGCAGTATCGCAACATGAAAGAAGTACTCGATAATTTTCCTCAGGTAACGGCTTATGCAGAAGAAGCGATTCGCCGAAGTGGCCTCAAGGTAGTAAAAGAAGCTATTCGGGGCGGTACAGATGGATCCCGACTTTCATTTATGGGACTGCCTTGCCCTAATATTTTCGCAGGGATGCAAGGCATCCACTCCAAAAGAGAATGGGTGTCCCTCCAGGATATGATGAAAGCTGTAGAAACAATTCTACACCTAGGCTCTATCTGGGCTGAAAAACATTAATCAAGCTTGTGTTAACCATCTCTCTAACACATTGATTCTTTTACTTATAGTAATACAGAAAGATATATATTATATTTTTGTATTATATTTGATTGCTTCCCCATACCATATCCGTGCGTCTTCCCCTGTTGGCGGTCTAAGCCCTATCCAAACATAGAACAGCTGCCTGTTCCTAAACAGACGCCACTGTGAACATAGGATTTTGTCATTCATCCGTGATATGAATCAAAATAAATTGGGTAGGCCTATACAGACAAACACGTTTTCGAGGCAAAGCTATACATATATTACTATAATTTAATATATTTGTAGCTGAAATTATGTTATTTATGAAATATTATTTTGCGAATTATCACGAATTAATCTACAAGACGTAATGTGAACAGAAAACTTAAGTACACATTGCTATTGGTCGAGTGTGGTAAAATAGTCGTAGAGATGTATGTAGGAACCTACATCCTAATCATGGATTAGACCAATTATAGATAGGTGTTCATGCCCCAAAAAAGGCGGACTTATCCTCGTAGTCAAAGCCTGTTATTCCTACCCGAGCAAATACTTGCTTTTCCCATATGCCCCTTGCTATGGATTCTAACGCATGGTTTGGGTTGAATAAAGTGTTGACAAAGTGTTCTTCTCTTTCGCTTTACTTACCACACGTCATATCGGAGATGATCTTCCAATGCCCGTCTATTTTTTTCCAAACAAGGGTAAAATACCCGGAAGGCTGATCATGACTACGCAATAACTTATACTGTCCAACCATAAAGTAGCTATTTTTACCCAAGGGTTCTAAAGACTCGATCTCAAAATGCAGCTTTCCCATCGTGGCCCTATCCGGATAACCCTTTTTATAAGCTTTTAAGGTGTTATCCCAGCCATATCTAATGCCATTTCTTCCAATAAATTTCAATTTATCACTCTTCCAGTAGCCTTGCATAAAGCCTTCCAGGTCTCCACGATTCCATGCATTTTCCTGAGCTGACATAACTTGTCGAATTGTGCTCCTTTCACTCGGAGCTTGTGCTTGATGCAGTGTCGAACAAGATAGTAAGGATAGTAAAACCAATCCACTTATTAAACATAATTTTGAGATTATCATTCGATAAATTTTATGTACTCAATAGAAGTCACATTTGTTAGAAAATTTCTCCACTAAAATACCCTTTGCAAGTGGAAAAATTATTTGCTAAGTGATTTATAAATGGATGTATGCATTTAACAAGCCACTGTTTAAATCAACTTATAAAACTTACTCAACAGGGGTAAGATCATGCTTTTTGGCCACTTCCAACATAAATTGGACCGCCGCTTCTTTGTCGTTAGGGATGATACCATCGAGGATGGCCTCCCTAATCTCCGTCTTTATAACACCCACTAAACGGGAAGGCTTCAACCCAAAGGTATCCATAATCTCTTTACCCGAGACAGGGGGCTGCCAGTTTCTCAACTTATCTTTTTCCTCTACTTCCTTGAGTTTAATCCTAACCAATTGATAGTTCTCCAAATATTTTTTAACCCTTCTTTCATTTTTAGAAGTAATATCTGCCTCACAAAGAATCATCAAATCATCGATGTGTTCACCCATATCGAAGAGTAGTCTTCGAATAGCAGAATCCGTTATACATTCCTTCGTTAGCGAAATAGGCCTCAAGTGATGCCTCACTAATTTTTGAACATATTTCTTTCTCTCATCCAAGGGCAGTTTGAAACGCTTAAAAATAGGGGTTACCATCTTGGCTCCAACCACTTCATGCCCGTGAAAAGTCCATCCTTCTTCCTGGCTAAAACGCTTCGTAGGGGCCTTTCCAATATCGTGCAATAATGCACTCCAACGCAGCCAAACATCTTTCGAATGTACCGCCACATTGTCTAACACCTCCAGGGTGTGATAAAAGTTGTCTTTATGCCCTATCCCATTAATCACTTGGACGCCCTTTAGCGCTATGAGTTCCGGAAATATAATCTTCAATAGACCAATTTTTTCCATCATTAGAAACCCGATAGAAGGCTTAGAGGAAGATATTATTTTTTGCACTTCTTCTCTTATCCGCTCAAAAGAGATAATTTTTATTCTATCTACGACCTCTCTCATTCCTGCAAAGGTATCCGATTCAATAACAAAACCCAATTGGGTTGCAAATCGGATGCCACGCAAGATGCGCAATGGATCATCCCTAAAAGTAATAATCGGATCTCTCGGAGTACGAATCATTCTATTCTCCAGGTCTTTAATGCCCTCAAAAGGATCCAGGAGCTGTCCCCTTTCGGGGCCATTCAATGCGACGGAGAGAGCGTTGATTGTAAAGTCCCTCCTCAATTGATCTTCCTCTAGTGTTCCATCCTCTACTATTGGTTTTCGAGAGTGGTAACGATAAGATTCTTTGCGAGCTCCTACAAACTCGATTTCATACCCCAGGGCTTTAAGTTGCGCTGTCCCAAACCGCTTAAAGACTTTCAAAGATACATTGCTATCGAAAGTATCCCGAACCCTCTCCGCCAATCGAATACCACTTCCAACAGTAACTATGTCAATATCCTTGGAACTTCGCTTCAACCAGACATCCCTAACATATCCTCCAATAACGTAAGCCGTACAACCAATCTGATTTGCAGCCTCTCCTATCCTATCCAGAATTTCTATATCTGACTTTGGTACATGCTTAAAAAAATCCAATCTTTCTACTCTTTTAAGTTAATTAATCTGCTCGTAAGTACGGGCAAAAGTATATCCGATCTCATCCAGTATCTCACGAACGATTTGTGGATTCATCTCAGTCAATAGGCGCAATCTAAAGGGTTTGAAATGGGGAATAGACTTAAAGTAATTGGTATAATGCCGGCGCATTTCAAGTATACCCACTTTGTCCCCTTTCCATTCGAGGGAATGGTTGAGGTGCTGGTGGATAATTTTGATGCGCTCCTCCATTCCCGGCTCAGGCAACAATTCACCTGTCGCCATATAATGTTTGATTTGGGAGAAAATCCATGGTCGACCAATTGCCGCTCTACCAATCATCATTCCATCAACACGATATTGCGCTCTGTAGGCCTGCGCTTTTTCGGGTGAATTGATATCACCATTACCAAATACAGGAATAGTAATATTAGGATTTTCTTTAATGCGTAAAAACCAATCCCAATCTGCTTCTCCCTTGTACATTTGCTTACGCGTACGGGCATGAATTGTTATCGCTTGGATTCCTACCTCCTGAAGTCGCTCCACGACCTCACCTATTCTAATGGTCTCTGCATTCCATCCCAAACGCGTCTTGACGGTCACAGGTAGAGAGGTAGCCTCTACAACTGCTCGAGTCAAGCTAACCATACGATCGACATCTTGGAGAATTCCCGCTCCACACATTTTGTTAACGACCTTACTGACCGGACATCCATAATTGATATCCAAGACCTCAGGTTGAGCCGCTTCGACAACCTTGGCGGCTTTTAACATGGACTCTAGATTAGCACCGTATATTTGGATTCCCACCGGACGTTCATGGGGAAATATTGATATTTTCTTTTGACTTTTCTTTACATTCCGTATCAATCCTTCTACCGAGACAAACTCCGTATATACCATATCTGCTCCATGTTCTTTACATATCGCTCTAAACGATGGATCAGTTACGCCTTCCATTGGTGCTAACAACAGAGGGAACGAGCCGAGGTTTGTTTTCCCTATTTTAATCATCTTATCAAAATTCTAATCGAGCACAAAACTACTGGAATTATACCAATAGGCCATGGCATTTACTCTTATTCCTTGTTTTGTACCCATCCGTATTATTATCTAATACACATTTACCCTAAAAAGTGAGTGTCCCCCCTCTTCATTCAGACATCCCTCTACACACACTGGGACGCTGAATCTTATACTATATTTTTTATTAAAATATTAAATTTTTTCATAATATGAAACGAACATGAATTTTATTAATTGTAAATTCACACAGAAGTATGACAATAGTATCTGTCCATAAAATCATTAATGCTGAAAGCGTATCTTTTAGTGATATTTTCACTTTTTTTAAATCAATGATACTTAGGCATCACCGATCTAAAAAAAGATGAAAATCTCATCAAAAATCTACTACTTTCATTCATTAAGCACTTTATGGTCAGACACTATGAAAAAATTCATGTGAGAGCGAAGCGGTTCCATAGGTGCAGAAAATTTGTAATACATTTATTTTTAATTTATTATAAATTTTTAAAGATATGAAATGGTTGAACTTATTCTTCTTTTAGATTTTCATAAATTATCTACATGTGATATGCAGAAAATTCGTGTACATTTGCAGTTTTCTAAGCCTTCATTTCAAAAGAACTTTTAAACCCAACAAATCTTCATCAATTATGGAATTTGGATTTTATCACATAGCGACCATAACGGTATTTGTATTAGCGTATCTAGGCATTGTTTTCGAGCATCCACTAAAATTAGATAAAACCGTACCTGCCCTTCTGGCTGCGGCCTTAACTTGGGCACTTCTTTCCTTTGGATTTCATACCGGTGCTGTCGAGATCATCAATGGTCATGGAGAAGTATTCAATTTTCTTAAAGAAGCACCAGAAATTGGCAATAAAGGATTTGAAGGAACCTTATTGCATCATCTCGGCAAAACTGCAGAGATATTATTTTTTCTAATCGGTGCCATGACCATCGTAGAACTCATCGACTTGCATCAGGGGTTTGAGGTATTAAAAGGATGGATTAAAACCAACAAGAAACAACGACTTCTTTGGATTATAGGAGGACTTGCTTTTATCCTATCCGCGATTATCGATAACCTTACCGCTACGATTGTACTCATCACTCTTTTACGAAAGGTATTGCATTCGAGAAAAGAGAGATTATGGTTTGCTTCTTTAGTGGTGATAGCAGCAAATGCGGGAGGCGCTTGGTCTCCGATTGGCGATGTTACAACTACCATGCTTTGGATAGGGCATAAGACAACTGCTTTCAAATTAATAGAGCACATTCTCCTCCCTGCAATTGTCTGTTTTTTAGTCCCGACATTTGTCATTTCACGACTTTCTATCATGAAAGGAGACATCAAGTTGGATGTTCGTGAAAATGTCAAGAAAGAGCGTTTGCTCAGTAGTCGACCAATGTTATTTTTAGGCCTTGGAGCTATCATTTTTGTACCCATTTTTAAGACGATTACACATTTACCCCCGTACCTAGGAATGGTATTGGGGCTGAGTGTCGTATGGATGGTGTCAGAATACATTCACCCCGAGGAGCAATTTAAAGAAGAAAGACGCCACCTTTACTCAGCACACACTGCCCTTTCGAGAATTGAGATGAGTAGCATCCTGTTCTTTTTGGGAATACTTTTGGCTGTCGGGGCATTGGAAGCTATTGTTATAGGCAATGTAGGCGCCTTGCAAGCTGCTGCTGAATGGATTGACGGTCGCATCCCAAATCAATACATCGTGGTAACATTATTGGGATTTTTATCAGCAGTTATTGACAACGTTCCATTGGTTGCTGCAGCTATGGGAATGTACGACTTCCCCATGGATCACCCCCTTTGGCATTATATCGCCTATTCTGCAGGAACCGGCGGCAGTATGCTAATCGTAGGATCTGCAGCGGGGGTAGCTGCCATGGGTATGGAAAAAATAGATTTTATATGGTATTTTAAGAAAGTATCATGGCTGGCCTTCCTTGGATTTATAGGTGGAGCCCTTACTTTTATGATTATGGTAAAAACGGGTATGCTATAAACCAAAATCTACATTAGCATTCGTAGCGAGGGGCATTTTGGCAATAAAAGCAGGTATTTCTCCAAGGAGGCATAGCGGGCTATGGCGACGAGGAGAAATGCTTGATTTTGAAGTCAAAATGCGCCGCAGTAGAAGAGCCATCTTCAGGTAAAATGAAGACGATAATTTGACTTGCAACAAGAGAGATATATTTTTAATCCTTCACTCCATGGTCTAATGAAGGTTTTGGGTTCAAGACAACCATTATAAGCCCTTGTGCGTATGGATAAGAGAACTAAGAGTTGCCGGACAAGAATTCAAAAGATATACTTTATTATTAGGGTATAAATGTTAATGAAATCATAAAATTGTCCTTTTTTTTACTTTTTATACGGATTAATAACCCGGATGAAAATATTTGTTGTAATTTTGTTGTTGTAACATCGACCTAATTAATTAAGGATCGAACGAAATAGAAAAGACGATGAGTACAGTAGAATTTTATACCAATGTAAATGCCATTTCTTCCATCTTGAGAGCTTTTGCTTTTAAGCTTACTCAAGATTCTGAGAAATCTAAGGACCTGTATCAAGAAACAGTTTTCAAAGCATTAAAGAATAAGGATAGTTTTAGCATAGGAACCAATTTTAAAGCTTGGATTACGACCATTATGCGCAACACCTTTATAAATGAATATAGGCGTGCGCGCAATAATCAGGTAACTTCAGTAGGTCATGATGGGTTATATTTCAAATTGAATCACAAGACGGTACATAACGAGGGGGAGATCAGCATGAATTATGAAGAGCTTGTCAAAATGGTCAACAACCTAGATGATAAATTGAGAATCCCTTTCCAACGATTTTATGAAGGTTTTAAATATCATGAAATTGCTGATGAATTGGACCTTCCTATTGGCACCATTAAGAGTAGAATTCATAAGGCAAGGAAAATCTTGCAAAAACAATATAAAAATAGATATGCGGTCGCTTGACTCATTTCTGATGTATAATAAGGAATTATTTCATATCAGCACTTGACTACATTCAAGTCGAACCAAATCTACAATTAGGGAGTATGTATGAACAGGCCATTGACCGTTTGATTCAATCTAACAGCGTCGTTCAAGGCAGACTACAAAGTTACCTTACGCCATTTAATCTCACCATTCAACAGTTTAATATTCTGCGTATTCTCAATAGCCTACCTGCTCCTGTAAGTGTTTGTGAAATACGCCAGCGCATGATGTATAAAATGTCTGACACTTCAAGATTGGTAAAACGCCTGAGTGAAAAAGGTCTTTTAAAGAGACAAAGCTGCTGTAACGACAAACGACTTCTGGACATTGCCTTAACGGATGACGGCCAAACCCTCATCAAACGAGTTGAACAAAATTTTTCTTCTTACGCGACAGACCTCTTTGCCAAGTTATCTGATGACGAGTGTCGATTATTATGTCGTTTGCTTGATAAAGTAGCTAAATAATCTTGGGTTCTGTTAACTCTGTTACAAAAGATAAGAGATGTTCCACCTATCTTTGTAGTAGTTATTGGATGAAGCTTATTTTGCATCATCCTTTTTGAATTGCATACTAAATAAATTATTTACCATGAGCGTAACACAGTTAACAACAGAGGACTTTAAGAAGAACGTCTTTGACTTTACAAAGCATAAGGAATGGAATTTTGAGGGTACACGCCCTGCCATTATTGATTTCTATGCGGATTGGTGTGGACCTTGCAAAATGGTTGCTCCAATTCTCAAAGAGTTGTCTGAAGAATATGAGGGAAAAGTGGACTTCTACAAAGTAGATACAGAAGCAGAACAAGAGCTTTCCTATGTCTTTGGAATACGAAGTATTCCCTCCTTACTTTTCATACCGACAGGAGATAAACCACCTATGATGCAGGCAGGGGCCCTTCCTAAAGATGTCCTTATTAAGGTGATAGAAACAGAGCTCCTCGCTGAAAAGAAAGAAGAGACTGTAGAATAGTAGAAGTACTCTTTCAGCCATAAAAAAAGGGAAGACCGGATGAATCCGGTCTTCCCTTTTATATGAATGCATTACCAATGGTAAAAATGT
>JALSTN010000100.1 GCA_026983735.1 Saprospiraceae bacterium
CATGGTCTATATTTTCGATAAAAAAACAAAATTCAATTAGGTTAGCTTGGCAGAAATATTCATTTTTGCACCAATAATGACGGTTTGCTTTTTATTCTTTTATAGACCTCTCTCCAAAATAGTCCATAGTTGTAATAATTACCTCTTATAACGGAGAGAGAATTCCGGCAAAAACAATATTTGGAATGAAGAATCAACTATCGCCTACTACTATCAAAATAGGCATCTTAGGAGGGGGACAACTTGGCAAAATGCTTTATCAAGCTGCATCCCCTTGGGCATTGGATGTCCATATACTGGACCGATCCAAGACGTTTCCTGCTGCACGAGTTTGTCCTTCTTTTCATATTGGGGATTTTACAGATTATGACGATGTACTCACCTTCGGGAGGCAAATGGATCTAATCACCATTGAAATAGAATCTGTCAATGTTGAAGCTCTTCTCCAACTTGAACGTGAAGGAGTCATGGTCTACCCTCAACCCAGCATTCTAAACATCATCAATGACAAGGGGTTGCAAAAAACATTTTATCAAGACAACCATCTACCCACTGCTGCATTTACCCTTGTGAAGAATCAAGCCGAGATTCTTGACCAGATTACATCTGGTAAAATCGAATTCCCCTTTGTCCAAAAATCGAGAAAAGGAGGATACGACGGTCGAGGTGTACAAGTAATACACAATGAAGCGTCCTTACACAAAATCATGGATGTCCCGTCTGTCATCGAAGAAAGGGTCTCTATCGAAAAAGAGATTGGTTTGATCCTTGCTCGCAATCCATCCGGTGAGATAAAGGCGTACACGCCTGTTGAAATGGTATTCGACCCGGAGGCAAATCTTGTAGATCATTTGATAGCTCCAGCTCAAATTTCACTGGATTACTCAGAGGAACTTAACAGAATAGGAACTCGATTGGCCGAAGAAATGGATATTGTGGGTCTTTTGGCGGTGGAGTTTTTTATTGACACAAAGGGAGAGATTTTTATTAATGAGATGGCCCCGAGAACGCACAATAGCGGACACCACACGATAGAGGCCTGTCCCTGCTCCCAATTTGAACAGCAATTCAGGGCTATTCTTGACTTCCCCCTAGGGGACACGACCCAAGAAAAATCCTATGCTGCGATGATTAACATTCTAGGTCCTGAGAGCTTTACCGGACCTCCTTCCTACCCTAATCTTAGGAATATACTCTCGATGAAAGACGTATTTCCACATATTTATGGAAAATCGATATCAAAACCTAATAGAAAAATGGGTCATATCACCTTGATCGCCAATGACCGGCCGACCCTTATTCAAAAGATTAACACCATTAAAAGTCAATTTTATATCCAACCAATTCATATGTTTAAAAATTTATAATAAATTAAAAATAAATGTATTATAAATTTTCTGCACCTATGGAATCGCTTCACTCTCACATGAATTTTTTTAAACAAAACTCTGTGTGAAATTTATGTTTAATAAAATTCATGTTCGTTTCATATGTTTAAAAATTTATAATAAATTAAAAATAAATGTATTATAAATTTTCTGCACCTATGGAATCGCTTCGCTCTCACATGATTTTTTTTAATTATCTTTGTGTGTGAATAGTATAATTGATAAAATTCATGTTCGTTTCATACCATTAAATCATGAATGACACATTGCCAAAAATAGGGATAATTATGGGCTCAGACTCAGACCTTCCCATAATGCAAGAAGCAGCTAACATACTTGACCAACTTGGATTTAGTTATGAAATAGATATAGTCTCTGCACATCGCACGCCGGATAAAATGTTTGATTATGCACGCCAGGCGCATCATAGGGGCCTTCAGGTAATCATCGCTGGAGCCGGTGGAGCAGCACATCTACCGGGCATGGTGGCATCTATCACACCTTTACCGGTAATTGGGGTACCCATCAAATCCCGCAATTCGATCGATGGCTGGGATTCTATTCTCTCCATCTTGCAAATGCCCAATGGGGTCCCAGTGGCCACAGTGGCACTTAATGCCGCGAAAAATGCGGGCATCCTTGCCGCTCAAATTTTATGTGCAACGTCCGGTCAAACAGAGAAAATTCTTCAGTTTAAAGCTCAGCTCAAAGCATCTGTAGACAAAAAAGCTTCCAAACTCAAAGAATAATGCTATTTCTATCATTGTTTTACAAAAATCAATTATCTTGCACAATCATTTAACCTACTAAATTTAAAGCATGATGATTAGACGTTTACTAATTTACGTATTTACTCTTTTGGCTTATTCAGGGCTAGCACAAGAATTTAGCTTATCTGAGAACTTTGACTCCTACAAAGATGGGGACAGAATAGCTCAAGTGCAGGATGTCATTCGCACCTGGGGCAATGCTGCAGCTGCAGATGCTCCGATATCTTCAGAGGTATCCCACAGCCCGAGTAATGCACTCAAGTTAGCGACCACTGCGCAAAACGGAGGTCCCTCAGATATTATTATTCCTTTCTCCAGTGCAGGAAAACACACAGAGGGAAAATTAAGAGTAGAGTTCTGGATGTACATCGCACCGGATAATGAAGCCTATTACAATTTTCAAGGAGGTGATGCAGAAGGAGACATTTGGGCGACTCAGTTTTTTTCAAAAAAAGACGGTAGCTTTACCATTGAAGACAGCGAGCGCAATGTCAAAGCACAAGGGACGGTCCCTATGGGGCAATGGGTTAAAACAACCTGGAAAATCAATTTAACCTCGAATTTTTGGAGGTGTTATTTCGATGACCAGTTGGTGGCAGAGTTTGGTAATGTAAAGAATGCCGTATCGATGGCAGACTTTTATCCTGTCGCTCAGGAAGCGCCCTACAACAGCTTATTCTACATCGATGATCTTAATGTAGCCTATTATCTTCCTGATTCGACCATCGACAATGCTGCGGTCTATGATATTGCCCTAGCGCGTTCCGGTTTATTGGAGGGTGGAAAGACCACCGCTTCGGCTACAATAAAAAATGTCGGACTTAATGCCATTACGTCAATAGAAACCAAATGGTCCTACAACGGTCAGTCTTACAATAAAACGCTTGATGGGGTGAACCTCGGTTCCGGAGCTTCTATGGAGATCAATGCACCGGAAGAAATCGTAGCTTCCAAAGATTATAAAGAGGTATCTTTTGAAATCGTCTCTGTCAATGGACATATGGATGCCGATGAGACAGACAATAAAAAAACTGCTCAACTCACTATCGTAGTACCTGCGCCTTACAAAAAAGTTCTTGTCGAAGAAGCGACCGGGACATGGTGTGGCTGGTGTCCGAGAGGTGCCGTCTATATGGATTTGATGACGGAGTTGTATCCGGATTATTTTGTAGGTGTAGCTGTTCACGGAGGAAGAGCGGGAGAACCAATGGCCAATGAGGAGCATCTGAGTGGAATAAGAGATTATGTAGATGGATTTCCTAAAATCGTTACCATGCGAAGTTCAGGCAATGACCCTCTTGAGATAGAAGGACTATTTTCTCAGCGCATTCAGGAAGCTCCCACGGCTAAAGTCACTGTAACTAAAGCACAATTTAATGAAGACACTCGGACAATGTCCGTAACCGTATCTGCTGAATTTCTGGACAATGTCCGAGGAACCATAAAGCTGGGAGCCATCATGGTCGAAGATAGCGTGACCGGTGATAATCCCGCGTATAGTCAAGTTAATTATTATGCTGGAGGCTCTCGGGGTAAAATGGGGGGCTACGAGAACTTGCCCAATCCCGTACCGTATAGCCAAATGGTCTATAATCATGTCTCCAGATCTGTTTTCGGCAATGTAAAAGGCGTGTCCGCAAAAGCCAGAAAAGCGATTAAAGGAGACATCATCACTCAGGATTTCGAGTTGACCGATGTTCCGGAAGAATGGGATGAAAATCATTTTAGAATCGTCGGATTTATCACTGTAAAATCCTCCAAAATAGACAATGTGGATCAAGCCTATCCGGAGCTCATCACTGCCTCTAATGATGTTCGTACTGAAGAGACTTCTGTCAAGATTGCGCCTAATCCATTTGATGACCACACCTTTATCACGGTCGGAGTAAAGGGAACAAAAGAAGTACAAATCAGAGTATCAAGCATCACCGGCCAAACTCTCCTCCAAAGAGATTATGGTAAGGTAACTGGAAAATCGGTATTCCCGCTCGTTGCTCCTGAACTTGAGAAGGGAGTCTATCTATTGAATATTAGGGTTGGGGAGGAAAAAATTGTCAAAAAAATTGTAAAAAAATAATTACTACAGGTAGAAAAAGAATGAAGATTAAACTTCCCTTTTAAAAAAGGAATTAGATAGAGGAAACCCACCCGAAACGGTGGGTTTCTTTTTACATTTGCACCCAAATTGTAGCTTATGACTCCTCTAACTGCTCAACGCATTCTACAGATGCAACCATCGGCCACCCTAGCAATGTCTGCTCTTTCAAGAAAACTACAGGCACAAGGAAACGACATGATAAACCTCAGCTTGGGAGAACCGGACTTCGACACCCCAAATTTCATCAAACAAGCGGCTAAAGAAGCATTGGATCAAGGATATACCAAATACACCCCCGTCCCTGGGCTACCAGAACTTAGAAAAGCTATCTGTGAAAAATTTTTAAGAGAAAACCAATTAATTTACACTCCTGAGCAAGTCATTGTCTCCAATGGAGCCAAACAAAGTGTCTCAAATATACTTTTTAGCATTCTCAATCCCGGAGATGAAATCATTATCTTCACACCGTATTGGGTATCTTATAATGAAATGGTAAAACTCACAGGAGCCACACCGGTATTCCTATCTGCAGATGTTCAAGCTAATTACACACCGACACCGGAAGCACTTGAGCAAGCTATTACTTCCCGTACTAAAGCGATCTTATACTCCTCTCCAGGAAATCCGACTGGAACCGTCTTTTCCAAAGTGACGCTTGAAGCTTACGCGGAAGTATTGCGAAGACACGAAAATATACTTATCATCTCAGATGAAATATATGAGTATATCAACTTTTGTCCCACTCACGTAAGTATGGCTCAACTCGAAGGGATGCAAGAGCGGACAGCAATCATTAACGGATTTTCCAAGGGATTTGCTATGACCGGTTGGCGGCTAGGTTATATGGCGGGACCGGAATGGCTTGTAAAAGCATGTTCTAAAATGCAAAGTCAAATCACTTCCGGGGCTACTGCTTTTGGTCAAAAAGCTGCGGTCACCGCACTTCACAGAGGCCGACCCTCCACGATTTCTATGGTCGAAACATTTCGAAAAAGAAGAGATTATTTATTGGAGAAAGTAAAGGCATTACCCGGAGTTCGCTGTAATCATCCGGAAGGAGCCTTTTATTTATTTCCGGATTTCAGTTCTTACTTCGGCAAATCATTTGAAGGACTCGTGCTTTCGAATGCAGATGACCTAACCATGTATCTCCTGCGACATGCCCATGTTGCTTTGGTCTCCGGGACTGCTTTCGGGGAAGAAAGATGTATCAGATTATCCTATGCTGCATCAGATAGCATTTTGGCTGAGGCTATGCTGCGTATAGGGCGAGCATTAGAGCAACTCTCCTAATCGCACTTTCCATACGGGAAGAGGGAATGTAATTTTGAGAGTCAACCTATATTATATTAACTCATATCCTGCATTTGACCAATATTTTCATGCACCTTATCACGAATTCTCATTCTATTTAGAGCATAAAAGTCCTCTCCTTCCTCCATAACCCAACTAAAATAAATCTATCTTGGTATTTTAAAGCAATCCGCCATGAAAAAGCTACCAATAGGCATACAGACATTTAGCAAGATAATCGAGGGAGAATTCACCTATGTTGATAAAACATCTATTGCCCATGCTTTAGTAAAGGAAGGAGGCTATTACTTCCTATCTCGTCCCCGGCGTTTTGGCAAAAGTTTGTTTCTGGATACGCTGAAGGATATCTTTGAGGGCAAAAAACAATTGTTCAAAGGGCTCGCAATCTACGACAAATGGGATTGGGATGACAAATATCCCGTGCTGCGTGTAAGCCTCGGCTCAGGAGTAGAAAAAGACATCAACCAATTGTTCCCACGCTTAAGATGGTTATTGGAGGATGCAGAAGACGATTTAAAAATCAAATGCAATTCTAAAAATCCGGTTGTATGTTTTAAGGAATTGATCAAAAAGGCCCACGAAAAATACGGCAAGAAAGTCGTCATCCTTATTGACGAATATGACAAGCCCATCCTCGATAACATAACGGACAGCAAGGTAGCACGTCTGATGCGCGACGCCATGATGAATTTCTATGCGGTCATTAAGGACAATGATGCATATATCCGCTTCGTTTTTATCACCGGAGTGAGCAAATTCTCCAAGATGAATCTATTCAGTGGGTTGAACAATCTCAATGATATTACTTTGGATGAAAAATATGCCACTATCTGCGGATATACGCACAATGATTTGAGGACTGAATTTAAGGATTTACTTGAAGGAGCAGATTTGGAGATGGTGCGTAAGTGGTATAACGGTTATAATTATCTAGGGGAGAAAGTATACAATCCATTTGACATTCTCCTTTTTATTGACAAGGGGTTTAGATATGAAAATTTTTGGTGGGAAACGGGGAATCCCTCCTTTTTGATTGATATGTTGAAGGAAGGAGAATATTTTATTCCCAAACTAGAGCATTTTCTAGCCACCAAAGAAGTATTGAATACGTTCGATGTCGATCACATCGAGTTGATTGCACTTTTGTGGCAAACCGGGTATTTGACGATTACAGAAGAAATCTCTGATGATATGGGTATGAGCTATCAGCTTGGAATTCCCAACAAAGAGATTCAATTGTCTTTAAATAGCTTATTTATCACCTATCTAACGACACAAACAGCTGAAAAGTTAAGCCTCCAAAGAAGTATTTTACAAACTATTAAATCCGCTAATCCAGACGGACTTAAAGATGCCTTATATACTCTTTTTGCCTCCATCCCTTATCACAATTTTACGAACAACAAGCTATCGGATTACGAAGGCTATTACGCCAGTGTAGTATATGCCTATTTGGCGAGCTTAGGGATGACTATCGTACCGGAGGATATTACTAACTTAGGACGCATTGACCTCACCTTGCAATACCGGGACAAAGTCTTCATCATCGAATTCAAACTATCTGAAAAAGCGACTGGGAGCGCCCTTAGACAAATCAAAGAAAAACGCTACTTTGAAAAGTACTCCTCCTCTAAGGAGGTCTATCTTATCGGCATTGAATTTAGCCGGGAGCAACGCAATATTATCGGATATGAATGGGAAAAGATGTAAAATGCAGCACTTCTAAATTAATTTGAATCCAAAATAAACACTTTCCTTGATTATAATATTCAGCAGACACCCTTTACAGTTTTACCAATTTCACTTGCCATTTTTTAAACGAATTGGATGCATATAGAATATAGAGACCCGCAGTTACATCTGACAATTTGAGGGTTAGGTCTCCGGCATGCTTTACCATTTCATACCTAACCAACCTCCCGGAGGCATCAAGCAATGCCAACTCCACTGGCAATCCTATATCTTGTCCGATTCGTACGGTCAGCTCATCTTTGACAAGAGTCGGTCGCACAAAAAAACCATTCTTTCCGGGATTATGTCCGGGATCAACCGGATTGTCCTCCTTTCCTTGCTTGAATCCACATTGTTCAAGGCGATCCGACACCTCTTTCCTGATGACTGGCAACAAGTTGAAGAGCATATCCCCCGGACAGGCGGTATTGCACCTATCCCGATGTCCACTCACACCATACAATTTAGAATTAGAAACGGTATGTAAGGTGCGCTTGAGAGGCTGGATCTTATACTTGAATCCTGTCCAAGTCAAAAGTCCTTCTAAAGTATGAACTGCAGTGTCCGTGGGAGGGACACCTGTGTAAGTGCCCATCATACAGACCCCCATGGTCTTTGAATTATATCCACAAAAGTGGGCCCCCTTAATTCTATCTCCCCGCCCTTCATACAGTTGCCCGGTAGGTGCAATTAGCCAATTGTATCCAATATCATCCCATCCTCTTTGGACAACATGGTAATGCCAGATCGAGCGCACTACCCCATCCCAATCGTTGCTCGTATTCTTACCGGCAGAATGATGTACGATCATATGGGTAGGCGTGGTCTGTGTGCGGTTCCCACCATAAGGACAATCTCCACTCGGACACCAATCCATTCGCAATTTGTGCGGAGGCAGACGATCACAGCCACTTCTCAATCGAATTGAAGGAGTGATATCACTTGGCAATATAGGAGAAGGAGTAAAAAGATGAAGAGTAAATCGGATATGCGTTGCATGGGGATTGTGAATGACGATATGCTTTACCTCTCTGTTGACAAATATCAAGGGAGAATAAACGACCTGCTCCCATGGCTGCGGATGGTCCGGCTCATTTATGACCCACGTATCGCTTCCTCCTATTATTTTTAGATCCCGTATTTGGTCAAAATCAGCTGCCTGAAGTGACACACTTATAAAGGGGCTACCTTCCCGAATTACATCGGATAGTTCAATCGTTTTTGAAGCATATCCCTCAATAGATATAGACCGTACTTCATAACGCCCGACTTGCGCCACAACACCTATACCCCACCCAAGTATTGCGGTAAATAGAACGAATGTTTTAAATGGAGTTGTCATAAATAATTTATTGCACACTGAGATCTATTATCGAAATAAAAGTGTCTCCGCATAGACGGGATAAAATGATTATACATTAACCTTTAGGGGCTGAAGGCTTGGTGTGCGCTCTAACCAACTTTATTTGCCACCCTTTGCTATTGTATTTAGCCGTGCCTATCATAATGGTCACTTCTCCATTGGTCAGCAAACGCCAACTGGAGGCAGACTCTCCGCCCGACAAGGGTATAATCTCCAGTCGCTTGTCGTTATCAAAATCAAAAATATAATACCCCGCTTCCGTCGTATCTTGGTAATGCCCTTTCAAATAGGTATAATCATCCTTAAAATCTATCCAATCACCCTCAAAAACATTTTTCTTAGGGGTGGTATCCGGCATTATGGCAAAATCGTAATGCCACATGTCTGCAGTGACCATCGCCCAAGCGTGATCATTATGCTCTTTTCCTTTGGATTGTGCCTCTGGCAATATTCGCTGAATGTCATCGGAGTGAATTACTCCGGAATTATTTACCTTTGAGTTGGTGTTCGTTTCGGCAGATTCAATATTCGTATTTGAATTTTGCCCTCCTTGATGATCATTTTTACAATGAATCAGGGTCAGGGATGCCATGAAAAAACCGGTGTAGAGAACAATGGTTAAGAATTTCATATTAAAATTATTATGTTTATAAATCAAATCTATTACTAAGCTATAATGCGTAAAAAAACGCTCAAATTTATTGAAAAAAACGAACTTGCACAGGATTCCGACAAAATACTTGTGGCGTGTAGCGGTGGAGCGGATTCTGTGGCCTTAGGACATCTCCTTCAATCCCTTGGTTTTACGATCGGGTTAGCACATGTGAATTACGGATTTAGAGGGATAGAATCGGAGCTAGATGCGAGATTTGTCGAGCAGTTAGCCCAACATTGGGGCATTCCTTTTCATATTCTAACTCCGGAGGAACACCGATTGGTCAAAGGACTACCTGGCAACCTCCAAGCCAAAGCCCGAGAGGTAAGGTACAAATGGTTTGGTTATTTAGCCAACCGATTCGGGTATACTCGTGTGGCTACTGCCCATCATTGGGATGACCGTCTGGAGACTATGCTTTTGCATCTATTTAGAGGTACGGGGATCAGAGGCCTGCCCGGGTTAACCCCCTTGAGCCAGCATCCTGATAGCGTCCCTATCATACGTCCAATACTATTTGCTCCGAAGGAAGATATCCTATGCTATTTAGACAATCATGGACTGACTTATCGGGAAGATGAAAGCAATAAGAGTCCAATATATAGACGAAATCGATTAAGGCATGAAGTCCTCCCAATCCTAAAGGATATTTTCCCCGATATCATTCCCTCAACTAAAGCAACCTTCTGGCATCTTGAAAGGCAAGGACGTCTCTATGAGCGTTATTTGACAAAATGGATGCATCAGATAGGGGTTGGGGAAGGAAAGAAGAAATGGACTTTTAAACGGTCAACTATAGAGGAGATGAATACTTCCGAGTGGATAGAACTCCTGTTGGCCTATCGATTTACCTATCGACAAATTCTGGATATGTGCCCTCCAAGGGCATTAAAACCGGGGCAGAAATATTCGTCTTCTGAGTATTCATTATTGGTCGATCGGGAGGTCATAATCATCAAGTCAAATTCCGCCCCTTCTCCGGAACCGGTAATCCTGTCTAAACCTGGTCATTACCCCTCGTATTGGGGGGAATTATATATTTCTGAAGTACATCTAGATAAAGTACAAGCAAACACAGACATGGAGGATCCCAATGTATTTTACATCGAAGCCACCGTATTATCTTTCCCCCTTTTACTGCGACCTAGAGCGCCCGGAGATCGCTTTTTCCCGAGGGGAATGGGAGGAAAATCCAAGACGGTTAAAAAGTATTTGACAGACATCAAATACCCTATGGAACAGAAAGCCACAGCTCCTGTAGTTTGCAATGGAAATGGAGATATTCTTTGGCTGCCCGGCCTTAGAAAAGATGAGCGATATAGCATATCGAATTCGACACGTTCGCATTTCTATCTATTTAAATGGACCAAAAAGACCTAATCCAAATCAAAATGACTATATTTGTCATTGGATTGGGGCTTATTTGTCCGAGTTCGACCATTCAAAAAGCCAGACTATCCCTTTCTGTTAAATGCAAACGATGAAAGACATTCTCCAGGTTATAGCACGCCTATTCATTGCCACTATTTTCTTGTATGAAGCCTATGATTCAGTTATGAATTATGCTCACACAAAGGAAACTATGCAAGCGTATGGTATTACCTGGAATCAGGATTTACTGCTTAAGTCAACCATATTTATCCTTATTTTGGGTGGCGTTTTTCTCATTATAGGTTATAGGGTGGGGCTAGCCTCGATTTTACTGTTACTATACATTGTTCCCGTCACTTTCCTCGTATATTCCTTTTGGGAGACCCCCCTTGAAAATCGACCTATCCTTCGCATTTTATTTATGAAAAATGTAGCTATTATAGGAGGGCTGATCTCAATAGGTATTAATAATCCCGGGCGCTGGAGCATTCGCCGATTACTTGATGTCAAAAGACTTCCAAGGTAACGCTCTCCGCCCAATGGCTATTTGTACTGCACAAAGAAAGAACCCTCTGTCACTTTTGCCTCATTAAAATCAGAATCATCTCCCGTAAAACCAAATACCCCCTTCAATTCTTTACGTTCCGGGTCGTAGTACTCGACTGTCATAAAACCTGAGGAAGCGAGATAAGGGGTTTGATTTATTTTACATTCTCCCCGTACAGTGTTATCAAAAGGCTTGATAACAAATGCCCCTGCATCTAACTGATAGGGGAAATTAAGACTGACAAATTGATCTGTACTCCCATCCAGGACCCAGAGATAAAACTCCTGGTCATTGTGTTCGACTACCAATCGATCTACTTTTTGAGCTCGCCCTTCTACCTTGCATGAAAAAATATTTTTTTCATACGGGGATTGATCATTGAATGATTGATTGGAGAAAACGCCTTTGAGTGCTATGCTTTCCTTTCCATCTGCACTGACGAGCTTTAAAGATAAGGATATCGACACCAACTTATCATTTTTATTCCATTTGTCGATAGAGACAAACCCACTTTCCGATGGATTTTGCCTATTCACACTCAAATATTTCTCAGGGTTGGATTCATCCACCCAACTCACCCAATTCGTCTTAGCATTCATAGTATGCTTGCCAATAAGCCCTGCAACAGGAGAAATAAATACATATAAGTTTTGCCCCTTACTCGTCACAGCTTTAATATTGACAACCTCTCCTACGATCCATGCCTCGAAGGATTTAAATTGGATTTCATTATCATTTCCATCATAAATTTGAATGGAAGGTGTATCCGGCATGGGAGGATCATCCGGCCGACAACCGATCCAGAGCGTCGTAAATAATAGAAGAAGGAGGAAGGGTCGAAATACTTTTTTCATTCAATTAATTTTTATATTTATATCATTAGGTGGTTTATCCCGAAAGGCTCTTTTCCAGTTGAATTGATGCTTTTATTTACGCGCGCTTCGGACCAAGCATCCTCTATCCATGACACCTTCAATTTGCCTCGATTTCTAGTTCATTAACGCCTTAGCCTCAAGGTATATTCTCTATTATATGTCCAATTTACCTTTTGTTTTTTCGTATGAAACGAACACGAATTTTATTAATCATAAATTCACACACAAAGATGATTAAAAAAATTTGTGTGAGAGCGAAGCGGTTACATAGCTGCAAAAAATTTATAATACATTTATTTTTAATTTATTATAAATTTTTAAAGATATGAAACGAACATGAATTTTATTAAAAAAAAATTCACACAGAGTTTTGTTTAAAAAAATTCATGTGAGAGCGCAGCGGTTCCATAGCTGCTGAAAATTTATAATACATTTATTATCAATTTATTATAATTTTGTAAAGATATGAAACGAACACCAATTTTATTAATCATAAATTCACACGCAAAGATGATTAATAAAATTTGTGTGAGAGCGATGCGGTTACATAGCTGCAGAAAATTTATAATACATTTATTATCAATTTATTATAAATTTTTAAAGATATGAAATGGCCCCCTCTTTTCTTTCAAAAACTAAATGGCAAAATATACCTTTTTGTACAACAAAAGTACAATTAATTCTAGTACAATATAATGAAATAACGACGGTTATGCATGCAAATGCTAACCACAAAATATACAATAGCATTTCAATCCAAATCAATCGTCTACAAACGGCATCCTCATCCTTTCCATCCACACACATTGAGGGTAAAAGTGTAATCGCAGATTGTGAATAAGATGTAAATCAAAGGGGAGGAACAGACAATTTCCTTAGAAGGGAGAGAAATCCAATACACCGGTTTATCTTTGTCCTCGTGAAAAACAAAATGTTTATAGAGGTCATTCTTCCGATTGCAATTCCAAAGGCCATCAGCTACCATGTCCCGGATGAATTGCAGCCGGAAGTCGATATCGGCAAACGAGTCGAAGTTCAACTCGGTAGCAAAAAGCGCTATTCCGGGATTATAAGTCGTCTCCATCCGACTATCCCTTCCCATATACGTACCAAAGCCATTTTAGCCGTACTGGACCGGGAGCCCATCCTGACACCTTACCAGATTGATTTCTGGCATTGGATTGCAGGATACTATTGTTGTACTGTTGGAGAGGTGATGCAAGCAGCACTTCCTTCAGCTCTAAAACTTTCTAGTGAAACCCGGGTAATACTTCACCCGGATTACAAATTGGATGAAATGGATCTCTCCGATGATGAATATCTTATCACTGAAGCATTAACCATAGAACATGAGCTAGATCTGGGCAAAATCAGAGAGATCGTCCAAAAACACAATGTTCACTCTGTCATCCAAGGCCTATTCTTCAAAGGGGTCATCATCGTACAGGAAACCTTAAAAGAAAAACACAAGCCCAAAATAATTGATTTGATAGATTGGCATCCCGACTACTTGCCCTACGAAGACAAAGTTCTCGAGGCACTTGAAAAGGTCAAGAGGTCAGAAAAACAAACAAGAACCCTTTTGGCTCTAATCCAACTTGCCAACACTCAAGAATATGTCACCAAAACCGATTTGTACAGAAAAGCCGCCATCGACTCCTCAATACTAAGAGCATTGGAGAAAAAAGGCATATTGATTAGGACGGCCGTTCCTGCCTGGCAATTGCGCAATAAAGACACTGTGTTTGAGTTACCTAATCAACCCTTAAATCCAACCCAAGAAGTGATCTTCCAACAGATGCTTACATCGTGGGAATCCAACAATACCCTCCTTTTACATGGTGTTACAGGTAGTGGCAAGACACATCTATACGTTCACCATATTTTGAAGCATCTTAGGGACCGCCCCGAAGACCAAGTGTTATATTTACTCCCTGAAATAGCTCTTACAACACAGATTACCTCTCGTCTTAAAAAGGTTTTCGGAGACCGTTTATTAGTTTATCATTCCGGATTATCAGACCGAGAGCGCATTGAAGTTTGGCGCTCGGTATTGGATGGGCATGCTATCGTACTTGGAGCACGCTCTGCGATCTTTTTACCGTTTCAAAGGCTGGGAATGATTATCGTAGATGAAGAGCATGACCCCTCTTACAAACAAGTGCATCCCGCCCCGCGTTACAACGCACGTGATGCTGCCATTTATCTAGCAAGATTGTTTAATGCATGTGTAATTCTTGGGACTGCTACTCCTTCCATCGAGAGTTATTTTAACGCTAAGAGTGGAAAGTACGGCTTAATAGAACTACAAGAAAGGCACAGCGGGGTTGAACTTCCGGAAATAAAACTGATTGATCTAAAAAAGGCACTAAAAGACAAACAGATTAAAAATGAACTGGCCATCCCCCTTATCGACAAGATAACGGAGAACCTTGACTCGGGACAGCAAGTCCTTTTATTCAAAAACAGAAGAGGATATACTCCTGTGGTCTCCTGTAAATTATGCGGTTGGACGGCCGATTGTATTCGTTGTGATGTTAGTCTAACCTACCACCAATACTTTGATGAGATGCGCTGCCATTACTGTGGTTTTAGAGAAAAACTACCCCGTGAATGCCCCAACTGTGGTCATGGAGACATCTTGTTGAAGGGGTTTGGAACAGAGCGTCTAGAAGAAGTACTCAAAGAGACTTTTCCGGACACATCCGTGGGAAGATTAGACTTCGATACAGCTCGATCCAAGCGCAATCGAGAGCGCATCATCGAAGCTTTCGAATTGGGAGACTATCAAATCCTCGTAGGCACCCAAATGATCTCCAAAGGATTGGATTTTGACCATATTGGATTGGTCGGGGTTATCGGGGCAGACCAAATTTTACATCGACCCGATTTTAGATGTCATGAAAGGGCTTTTCAGCTCATCACACAAGTAAGCGGAAGAGCGGGAAGACAAAAAGAGCGAGGGGAAGTCTTAATCCAAGTATTCAATACTCGACACCCCGTCTTAAAATACGTATTGGAAAACGACTACTTGGCTTTTTATGAAAATGAAATCCAAGAGAGAAAAGAATACAAATACCCTCCTTTTTATCGGCTTATCACCGTCTCTTGTTTGCACAAAGACCGGCTCAAAAGCCTCAAAGCATCGGAGTTGATACGAGATGCTCTATTGCCTAAATATCATCATCGGATCTTAGGCCCAACCCCAGGAGGTATCCCACGCATAAGAGGTAAGTACATCTTCAATCTACTAATCAAAGTAGAGCGCAACGCCACCCTTCTCCGCAAAGTCAAAGAAGATTTAACACAGTTGGGTATCCATATAAAAAAGACCAGCGGCCTATCTGCTGTACGAATTAATATCGATGTAGATCCATATTAAATCAATGGATTATTGCCACTTTCCCTGTCCTCCTTAACCCGTCTGACCGGATTATCGTATAGAAATATAGTCCAGGTGATAGCATAGTGGTATTCCATTTAAACGAGTCTTCATTCATTTTCTCTTGGAGTACGATATGAGCCTGTGCATCACGTATGATGATCTCGCTTCCTCTTAAACTTATACCATCCATAGCAAATCTAACTAAATCTAAACCGGGATTTGGCGTGACAGACAAAGCGGTTTCCCAATGCGGGGTCCTAGCTTTCAAGACATCCATCCCCAAGCTGACGTTACTGATTAATATAGCATCCAACGCATCATATTGCCCTTTCTGCAACTCAATAATGGTTCCATTGGCAAGGAAAAAATCCATACGTATCTTAACATTATCCCCTATAGGGGCAGGAATAGCATAATGCACTATTTCCCCAGTTTTCTGACCATAAAAATACTTTGTTTCACTACGCCCTCCACCATCTATGCTCAGCTTTAAAATAGCTTGGAAATCCTTCTCTGCAGGAAAGTTTGTATTGGCTTTGCGAAATTGAATCATATCAAACTGGAAATAGGGCTGAGAGCCATCCGGCATGACAGATGGCTTGGCGCACCATTGTAGATTGCCGCTCTTAAAGTTGGAATTAAAAAATCTCGACACAGAAGGACAAGGGTCAATTTGGGCAAACTGAATCGAGTTAGAAGGCGCCACCCCAAAGTAATCTGTGTTATCTAATGTCACTATTTCATAATTATTAACTATTCCATTCATGATATTTTTCTCTTCATCTGGTTCAAAGGAACCAAAGTTTTCATTATATCCATTTGTAACCTTAAGTGGTACAAAAAAACGAGAGGAGTAAATGTTATTGTCGGCAACGGCATCATCCTTTGTCTGGATTTCAACTTCATAATTATTATAACCGGCTTTAATTATAGCGCCATTTGCTTCCACCCTCGAGGTCGCTCGCCAGTCAGAGGGTAATTCGTATGGCAGTGGAAAATCCTCTTCAAAAGTCTGTCCATTAATCCTAACGGTCGCCTTTACATTTCTATTCCTTTCAAGTGGAACGCAGCCATCATTGGTTAAGATGGGTCTAAAAACTATATCTCTAATCACCTCTTCCTCTTCTATACATTCACTAAAATCCAGACTAATACCATTAGCAGATATATCAACCCCTTCATGGTTATCCAAGACATAATAGGATATCGAAGAACTATTATTGAGTAAATACTCA
>JALSTN010000101.1 GCA_026983735.1 Saprospiraceae bacterium
GGGTTTTTGGATTTGTATACACAGCCAAAACACAATCAGGTTGATGTAGGGATGACAAGGACCAATAAGCGACCCACATCCGGATATGGGGCTGTTCAGCATATTGAGATAATCATAGAAGAAGATATAGATGGATTCCGCTTCAATAAGGACTACTTAAAGATTAGTTTAGAAGGATTCGGCTCGGGAAAGAATGGCAGGTTATATAAGTTGCCCGGGGTAACGACCTACTTGCCGCTTGCGAAAGGCCCTAGCCGTTTTGTCCTACGCCCGGATGATTTGTTGGTATATCCAAACCCATCTGTAGGCCCGATTTCTGTTCATTTAAATGGGAAGAATTACATGCAGTCCATCGAGTTAATGGACATTAGAGGTGTTGTTTTAAAACGTTTGCCCCGTGTCAATCCAAAGCATGAAGTTCTTGATTTGACAGATTTACCCCAAGGGGTTTATCTATTGAAGGTGGAGACTCCTTTGGGACCGATTGTAAAGAAAATTCAGAGATATTAGTTTTTTTGATTCACTCGAAGCTATTTTAATTCGTTCATTGTTGAGCATTAAGCAACTCAAAACTCATTTGGGTTGCTTATTTTTATAGTTTTTTTATACTTTGGCTAAGTCTATGTGTAAAGGCTTACAATATTCATTACATCTTGCTTGTATGTCTTGCCAAATAAATTGAGATGAACGAGAAGATAGTAAAGTTGAAATAGAGGTACCCGTTCTTGCCATCCCTTTGTTAATGGAAAAACTTCATTGTAGGCATTGTAAAAGAGGGCAGGAAACCCACCAAATAGCAATGTCATTGAAATGTCCATTTCTCTGATGCTGTACGATGACGCCGGATCGATAAAATAGGGGGAATGATCTTTAGCATGAATCAGGAAATTTCCCTGCCATAAATCTCCATGTATGAGTGATGGAGGTTCTTCGGGAATCAATTCATTTAACAATTTGAAAAGGGTCTCAAAGCGCCGATATTCTTCTGAACTGAGCAGTTTTCTTTGCGCAGCTAAATTCGCCTGAGGAAGGATTCGGTCATATAAATAGTGCTCTGCTGCAATATGTGTTTTAGTAGTATTTTGTTGAGGAAGTGCCCCGATATAGTTGTTTTTAGATGCGCCAAAAGTGACATTATGATTTTGATGTAATTCGGCAAGAGCTATTGCAGCCTGAGTATATGATTTTGCTTGAGGAGTAGGATGCTCAAGGATGTAGTCTGATACTAGCACTGCTTGGTCTTCCGTAAAACAGGACCAGTGCAGTCTTGGAATCTTAATAGTCTCTGTTTTGGCTAATAATTGTAGGTTTTGAAGTTCAGCATTTAGTATGTCTACTTGCAATGGTGTATCAGCCAGCTTAACAAAATACTCTTTATCCCTTGAGTTTAATCGGTAAAATGTTGACCATGCGCTTTTCCCAATGTAGGATAAATGAGGGGAAGCCATCAGTTCATCGACCTTGCAATGATGATTAAGAAGACGAATTAGATTTTCTTCATTTATCGAGGACATGTTCTTTATATCCGTTTATTGTTAATGAGCTCAATGAGTTTGTCTCGATAGTTTTTGCCTATAGGAATTAGTTTTACTCCTGAAGGGAGAAGGAGTTCTAGCATTTGACCGGAAATAGCTGAGATTTTATTGGTATTGACAATAAATGATCGATGAACACGCGTAAAATGATATGCTTTGAGATGTTCCTCAAGGTGTTTCATTGTTTGCAAGGTCACTACTCGTTTACTTTTTAGATGTATCATGACATAGTCTTTAAGACCTTCGATATAAATAATGTCGTCATAATTGATTCTTAAGAGTTTTTTATCAGCCTTAACGAAAAAGTAATCATTGTTCTTAGGTTGAGAGGAGGGAATTGAAATTTCGACTCTTTCCTTGACTTTGCTAATAGCCTTCATTAATCGTTTGAGTGAAATAGGCTTTAATAAATAATCGATAACATCCAATTCGTATCCCTCCATGGCAAATTCTTGGTGGGCAGTAGTCAGAATTACAAGCGGTGGATTCTTAAGTGTTTTCAAAAACTCTATCCCTGATATTTTAGGCATATGTATATCTAGAAACATCAAATCAATTTGTTCTTTTTCTAGTAGCTTGTTTGCTTCCATTGCATTACTGCACTTGCCGACCAAGTGTAGATCATCAAAATGGCTTAGATGAGTTTCCAGTACTTCGATAGCGAGTGGTTCATCGTCGATAATTAAACAGTGAATCATATTTTTTCTATTTAGTTGTCATTTGAAGTAAATTGAGCTTGAGACTGACATCGTATTCTGTCTCCGAAGGAAGAATAGAAAGCTCAAATGAGTCCGGATAGAGTAGTTTCAATCGGTTCTTTACATTGGGAATACCTACACCACCGATCCCTGATGCTTTCTTGGAAGACGTAGGATTAATGCTATTTTTGACCTGGAATAAAAGAGTAGACTCATTAATAGTTAGCTTAATATGTATGTATCCTTTTTCTATTGAATTATTGAGCCCATGCTTGATGCTATTCTCTACAAAGGGGAGGAAAAGGAGAGGTGGGATCTTGTGACTTCCTGGTTCACCTGTTATCTCAAAGCTAATCTCAAAGTGCTTGGGTTGTCGAATTTTCTCAAGATCAATATAATTTTGAAGATATTCTATTTCTCTGCTCAAAGAGACCATTCCTGCATTGCCCTCATATAGCATATATCGCATCATGTCAGATAACTTAAGAACAACATCGGGTGCATCGTCCGATTTTTTTAAGGTAAGGGCATATAAGTTATTGAGTGTATTAAAGAGGAAATGAGGATTAATTTGATTTTTCAAGGCTTGTAATTCAGCTTGCGTGGTTTTAGCGCGAAGTGTCTTTTTTTCTTGAAGAAGAAGCGCCCAATCCGTAATAATTTGAAAAAAGGTGGAGCCTATCATTAGAATAATATAGGAAAGGATATGAAAAGGAGCACTATGAAGAATTTCAGAGAGAGTAGTACCATATTTTTTTTGTAGGATATACAGGGTAGTGAGTTTGATAGGGGTAACGACAATGGAGGATAAAGCGACCGCAAAAAAGTATTTTGTGTATTTACGTTCATTCAAAAATCGTGGAATGAGTACTTGGAAGTTGAAGTTGATTAAAAGTGCTAACCAAATCGTATTACTCAATTCTTTCAATATCGTAATGGGGATAGAGTGCACGTCTTTGTCGAAGTAGACAAATGCAGCCCAAACGATTAGCCAAAAAAGTAATTGCTTTACTTTAAGGGAGGTGAAAAACTGACTGGTATTTTTCAGTATCTTCGTCATGGGATAAGACTAAGGCTTTTTCGATGATCCGAAATGCACTTTTCGATGAAGAGGCGTTTTTTTTCGATCATTAAGGCGTACCGGTATAGATAAGTATCTTGCCACTTTGAACCTTCTCGTCAGATACGAATTTATAGACTAACAATTGGGTGGAAAGTAAGGGTAATGAAATATGATTTATCCCTTGTTGCACCGGGACCTTTGCGATGGCAATACCGGATAAATCATAGAGCGTTAATGTTCCTTTCTTTGTTGTGTTAATATCAAACCTACCCCGGTTCGGGTTTGGAAATATTTGAATAGTCTGGAAATTTGATTTTGGTCCTTTGGTTGATATGGTATTTCCATCTAAATCTATATTCGTCTTGTAAATACGCATACCACCACGAATGTTACCAACTATCATTTCCAAGATGCTGTCTCCATCTAGGTCAGCAACCGCCGGATAAAGACGCTCTCCCTCTTTTAACTGACCAAAATCATTGTCAATTAAGGTGAAGGTCTTATTCTGTTCAGCAGTAATGTCCCCTAATACTTTTATTCCACTGTTCGTCCCTGCATACATGATAATTTTTCCTCCATGATTATATAAATAAGGGGCACTATACACACGGCCACCAAATCGTCTATCTTGTAAAATTATATGACCAAAACAAGAAGAATTTAAACCGGCATTGGGGTCAGCATCAAACACCGCCCTTTTCTTTGTGCCTATATTGTGAAAGAAATAGAAGTTGCCACAAGCATTCCCGGATGCGTCATTAGTGGCTTGTCTGGTTCCAATTACAATATCATTTAGTCCATCCTTGTCAATATCGATTATAAATGGGACACTAGAACGTCGGGCAGAAAGGTCCATATATTTATATACTATTTTGTCAAAGATCATGGGTTTGCCGGCGCCTCCGGTATTCTCACCATAAAATAAAAAGCCATCTATTTCCCCCACCAATAGGTCTAAATCTCCGTCGCCATCCAAGTCTCCAAAGGCTGGAGCAAAGTTCCATTTGCCACTATTGCCCGATGAATATTTGGAAAATCCCAGCCAGTCTTCGTCTACAATTTGAAATTCAGGTGATTCTTTTGTGCCTATATTTTTTATAAGGGTAAGCGTTGATTTTCGTTGTCCCCCGGGCCGATAGTAGTGATCGTTGCCCACTACGATATCCATCAAGCCATCTGCATCATAATCTACAAAGAAAGGTCTGGCGCCGGAACCTAAATCAATCATGTCTCCAACCAAAAAATCTTCAGCTTCATATTGGAAAACCGGTTGTTGGTTCGTGCCGATATTGAGATAACTCCAGGACATTTTTTTATTTTCTGTGCCACGAGGGATATTTACACTTACCAGTAAGTCCTTTACCTCATCATGATTAATATCTATTAGAAAAGAAGTCAGAAATAAATCTATCTCGGCGGTTTTTGTATTTGTGGGAAACATTGTTTCTTGTTTGTTCATCCAAGCTTTGGATTTGCTCCCACCGTTAAAAAGAAGATTGAGATGCTTAGAGGACAAATCTCCAATCAGTATGTCTTTGTCTCCATCGCCATCGGCATCAAAGGTCAATAAGGTAGAACCAGAATGCCTGGATTCTATTTGGTCTCGATTGAATTCTTCAAAGCATTTGTCCGGGTCCGGAGAAAGAGAAATATCTTCGGATAACCCACTTTCCCAAAATTTTCCCCAGCACTTGTCTTCCAGTATAAAATGGAAGGTCCCGGGAGTATTGCCTTCTTCTACATCCATATTTCTAAAAAAATAGACATAGCCTCCAAGTGGTTCAAATGTGATTATATCTAAGTCACCATCTCCATCAATGTCGTCAATGGAGGGGTAATCCGGTGCATCAATTTGTATGTTGCTGAATTTTCCAGGGGTGTATTCGTAATAGAGTATATTGTAATCTTGAGTACTGTTTTTTACTATTTCATACTCTATATGATCACCGACCCTAATGGCATGATAAACTTCAATCCCGGCTGGTCCTTGAGTCTTACTGGACGAGGCCCAAATATCCTCCAAACCATCGCCATCAAAGTCTCGCAAAAGTACCCAATCGCCTAGTTTTGGGAAGAAAGTCTCAAACAGAGGTGCGTGGACGTATCGGCTAACACCTAAATCGCCTTTTTGAAGAAAACAATAAGATACATCTCCTGCACGATCAAAAACAAATAAGTCTTTCACTCCATCATTATCCAGATCTGTAGCACTATATTGTGGATTGTTTAGTCCTCCCGCAAAAGCTAATTGCAGAGGGTTCCCTTGTGTGTCCTTGCATTGATAGTTTGTAGGTATGAAATGTTGAGCCGTTCCTAATGTTGCTCCAGCAAATGTTAGTATGAAAAAAAAGAATAGAATAGGCAGTTGTTTAAAGTACATCAGTATTGGATTATGTCTTTATAAAAAGTGAATACAATTACAAAGATAGAGTATATTAGAAGATGCACAACCTTAATTAGTACTTCTTATAATTTACTACACTTTATCTCTTCTTGTCTGTAAAACTTGTGTAGGGAAGCCATTTGCTTCGCAGTATCTTCAATAAGTTTATAATGTTAAATAACATCCTTTAAGGAGTGCCACCTATCACCAAATATACTTACTTTTGTTGTCCTTTGTATAAAGGTAAAGTTATTATGGAGTATAAAATAGAAATAGTATATTAATCAATGAGTAATATGGTGAAACTTGCAATCAATGGATTTGGTAGAATAGGTAGATTGACCTTGCGTAGACTATTAGAGAAAGACGTTGAAATAGTTGCGGTCAATGATTTGACAGATAATAAAACCTTGGCACATCTCTTTAAATACGACACTGCTCAAGGTGTCTATCCGGGAGAAGTTGTAGCTTCAGATAATTTCATTACTATTGGTGAGAATAAAATTAAGGTTTTTTCTGAGAGGAATCCTGCTGATTTGCCTTGGAAAGAACTTGGAGTTGACATTGTTTTGGAGTGTACCGGAGTATTTAGAACTCGAGAAGGGGCGATGCAACACATAGCCGCAGGAGCAAAACGGGTTTTGCTCTCAGCTCCTGCCAAATCTAAGAATATAACGACCTTAGTAATGGGGGTGAATGAAGATAAGGCCAATAGGGAGGAACTAATTTTTTCAAATGCGTCGTGTACTACAAATTGTCTTGCACCGATCATTAAGTTATTGGATGAAAATTTTGGATTGATCGATGGGCATATGACTACTGTGCATGGATATACGGCGGACCAAAGGTTGCAGGATGCTCCACATCGTGATCTTAGAAGGGCTCGTGCAGCTGCTCAGAATATTGTACCTACGACAACAGGCGCTGCAAATGCGCTAAACCTTGTTTATCCGGCAGCCAAGGGGAAGTTGGCTGCTATGGCTATTAGAGTTCCGGTAATCACAGGATCATTGATAGATTTAAACTGCAATCTCTATGAGTCTCCCACTGTTGAAGATATTCAAAATGTTATGAGGGAGGCAGCGAGTGGTTCGATGAAAGGTATTTTGCAGTATAATGCCATGCCTATCGTATCTTCCGATATCGTCGGCAATACGCATTCTTCGATATTCGACGCCCCATTGACAAAAGTCCAAGGTCATTTTGTGCATTTGATTAGTTGGTATGATAATGAAGCGGGATATAGCGCCAGGTTAGCCGATATGGCAATGTATTTGGCTAATTTGACCTAAAATGTGAGTGTTTTAAGTCATGCTTAAATTATCTTATCGAATATTAGCATAAATATGGAATTATATATGGCACTTGTAGGGTGTAATAGTAAAAATAAGACGTTTTAGGTTTTTTCTATTTTTAATGTTTTCGACAGGTCGGTATATAAATGGTTACCTTGTGCACACTATTTAGAAAGCTGAAGAATCTTGTAGGATAATTCTTTAAGTAGGGCATATTCGGGCATATGCCAGGTGTCAACGCCTTTACCTTTAAGATCATATCTTAGGAGTAGTAGCATAATGCGCTTTAAGGATGCAATAGGGTATTTTACTGAAGATTTTTTAATGTCTTTAACAAAATAAGGGTGTGTCCCTAATATTCCTGCAAGTGCGTTATCTGTCATCTGTTTATGTTGATGATAAATAGCCACTTTAGAGAAGTGGTTGTAGAGTAGGGAAGTGGCTTGAGGAAGTACACCTTTATTATTCTGAGCTTCCAGGCGATTTATTACATGTATGGTACGTGCAGGATTGGCTACACCTAATGCACTTATCAACTCAAACATGCTAAATTCTCTACTTATCCCAATGTATTTTTTAATATGTTGTGCAGTTATGGTAGTTCCCTTAGGGATGTTGATGAAGAGTTTGTCTAACTCATTCATGATTTTAGAAATATCGGTCCCTGTGTGTTCGGCAATAAGAGCCGAGGCGTCTTGTTGAATTGAATAACCTAATGTCTTTAGGTGGTTCGCGACCCATGCTGGGACCTGATAGTCCCGTAAAGGCTTACTTTCAAATGCAGTCGTCAGTTTTTTGATTGACTTGCCAAATTCTGTTCTACCATCCGGCTTTGCTTTTTTATAACAGAGCACAAGGATGGATGATTCGATAGGATCCTTGAGATATGGGAGTAATTTGTCAATACCTTTTAGAGTTTGCGCTTCTCTGACAATGACCAATCTCCTTGGAGCCATCATGGGGAATTGGCCTACATGGTCCATTATATTCTTGGGATCAATATCTTTACCATAGAGTATGCTTAGATTGAAAGCTTTTTCCTGCTCCGTTAGTGCATTAGCAAGAATTTCCTTTTCTATTTCATCAATAAAGAAGGCTTCTTCACCGTATAGAAAATAGACAGGTGAAAAGTGACCTTTTCGAATGCTTTTGATGAGGTCGTTGAAAGTGGTTGTAGTCGATTTAGACTTCGCCATAATGTTAATTAGGTTTTTTGTCCGTAACTGAGGTCTCCTGCATCGCCCAATCCGGGGACAATATAGGCCTTTGCTGTGAGTTCTTCATCAATTGCCCCAATCCATATCTTTATGTCTTTAAAAAGCCGCTTAATATGAGTGACTCCTACCTTGCTGCCAATGATAGAGGCTATGTGTATTTGTTTAGGTCGTCCATACTCCAAGGTTGCTCTTATAACTTTTTCCATCGTTAACCCAGTGGCTATCATTGGGTCTGCAATTACCAATACTTTACCATCAATATTGGGGGATGTGTGATACTCTAAATGTACGTCAAAGGCTCCGGTCCCATTGCTTTTTCGGTAAATTGCAAAAAAACTGTTCTCTGCATCATCAAAACTGTTTAGTAGCCCTTCATGTAATGAGAGACCTGCCCGCAAAACAGCGCATAAGACGATTTTATCATTTAATACCTTACTTGTAGCGACCCCAAGAGGTGTAGTTGTTTTTGTCTCTCGATAGTCCAATTCCTTACTTATTTCATATCCTATTAATGTCCCGATCCGTCTTAAATTGTACCGAAATCTCATGGGATCTTTTTGGATGTCTATGTCCCTAAGTTCTGCGAGATAAGTGTTTATCAAACTTGGACTTTCTGAAAAGTTAATGATAGAATATGGCATGGGTCTGAGCTTAACTTGTGATGAATCGAATCCTGCATAGCAAAGGTAAGGTATATTTCTTTTATGGCTACACACTGTGTAGATCGTTTAAGAGAATCACCCAGTATATATTCCACACAATTCATGCATTAGACTATGTTATTGAAAGGAGTATGTTATATTCCTATTGGTTATATTGAGCCATTGCTTACACGGTAATTTCCTGGAAGATATCTTGACGTACGCTATTCATTTATTTATTCTAGCTAAGATTTTGAGAGTATTACCCTAAACTGTGATTCTTTTGTGCAAGGGGTATTCACTTGTCTCCCTTAGATAGTTGTGTTTAGACCACCTGAGATTTTTTCGATACTCCATTCGTACAGTCGTCTCCAGTTGTTTTGACCTTTTCTCAATGCAATGTTGTTATTATGCCAGAGTATGGAGCTGTACCCTTGGTGTAGCCTGACCTCATGTATGAGTTGCTCCATTGTTATCTGAGCATCCAGTAAGCTTGCTTTCTTATTGGATATAAATGTCGTATCCATGAAAATGAGAGGGACAATAGTAAGGTCAGTTGATACTTCTTTTTCTAAGTCATACCATTTATGTCTCTGAGATGTTGAAGATCGAAATCCGCTTTCCTGTGCATATCCCATACTGTAGTCTTCCTGAATACCATAGGACAATAACATGTGATAGGTGTCAGGTAATTTTAGTCTCAAAAAATGCATTCTACTCGCTTTCGTAGGTTCTCCAACTATTTTATTTAATCGAATAAGTTCTTCCTTAAATATTTCTTCTGGTTTTGCACTGGAGTAATACGAAGGATGGAGCCCGATCTTGAAGCTTTGGGACATTTTTTGGATTAATTTTTTGAAATAATCTTGGTTTATTTGATGATTTCGATCAAATTTAGTCCCGGAGCGCATTAGGAAAAAGATGATTTGATCAGGTAAATGACGCAGGCTGTCCAACATTATATCATATGTGTCGTAGGGGTCTTTTTTTCGCAGAATCAAGGTGGCAAATCTCTGGCTGAATAGTGCAATATTCCTATGAAGAAACAGGTCTTTAAATAATGCCATCATATTGATGTACCACGGACGATGTAAGAATGCCCAAGGAAAGTCAATATCATAGGTCATTATAATTTTTGTGTCTTCCTCATGAGATTTTTGCGGGAAAGAAATCCCAAACGACTGCTCTAATTTGTTTCTCAGAATAATTAACCATCGATCAATTAATGCAATGTCCAAAAAACCGTGTTTGAATGCCAAGGAAGACCTTACATCATATCTACCATGTTCGTCCTGAATAGCGCCGTTAGAATATTCTTCATATCTAGTCAATAGGTAAAACGTAAATGAAAATATATCAAAGTGAAAATCGCTTTTTTGAGTGCCAAAAAAATAGGGGAGACCTGTGGTAAAATCCTTTTCAATTATTGGACTAAAGTCTTTTATACCCTTCTCTTCAAGTAGTCCGGATGGAATGACCTGAAATGCTTCCTCATGTTTATTTTCAGTATAATTGATGAGAATTTTTGAGGTATTCCGCTCTACACTATTCTTATCTAATAGATAAACAGGTACTCCATAAAATTTTGACATGAAGCCAATAACGTATTCAAGACGGGAGGTGATAGCTGTAGTGAATACTGTGATCAAGAGCAGAATGATTTTGTTATTAAAAATTAACGCATACCAATATATATTGTTGTAACGAAAAGAAGCAAGGTAATGGACTTTACCTTGCTTCTTTTAATCAATGTTGTATTAAGCTTACTTGATTACAAATTTCTTGATTATATTTTGCTTGTTGCCTGTCAATTTTAAAGTGTACAAACCTCTTGGTAAACTTTCTATGTCAAGGCTGAAATTATTTAAACCTAAGCGAGTGTTGTAACTATCCTGTCTGATTTGAACTCCAACTGTATTGTACAAGTTGACTCGTATATCCTCTTCCTTAGAAGCATCAAATGATACAATAATCTCTTTGAACCCATTATCTGCATAAACGGCATAGCTGGACTCTGTGTAATTTAAACCTGTCTCCAGAAAATATCCATTTCCACTATCTAGGGGTAGATCTGCTTCATTTAAGTCTTCGCCAAAAAGTGGAGCTTCCAGCGGCAGATAGTTAGATATGTCTTCGGATGATTCATTCTCTCCAAACACCTGAGTTGTCTCTAAAGGAAGATAATCCTTGACTTCTTCAATGTTATATGTTACTTCTTCTTCCGTATCTCCTCCCCATGTGACAACATCATCGTTGATAGGAGCAGGCATATAGGCTAATTGTGCCTTTAGTGAAGCGCATGACAGTAATGCAATGCAAGTGATAAGAACTGGTGTGAGTACATTTTTCATGGTAATAATGTTTAGATATTAAATAAAATAATTATATTTAACTAAGTAATAGCAAATACTATGCCAATATATTAAAAATTATTTAAATATGTATTTGATTCTGTCTTTCTTATTTTACTCATCGGATTGTTGTGTAGCATGCATTTGAAAGTACGTTTAGTTCGACCTGATAATTATATGGATTTAAAATAAATAGAATGGCTGTTTAAGTTTCCTGACTTTTTATAATGAAGGAAAAAAACAGCTATTCTAAATAATTGCTTAGATTGGAGTACATTTGTACCCCAATCTAATCCATTAGTAGGGTACTGTTATTACATTCATGACCAAAAATTTTCTTTTTATGCCCAATAAGGACTTTATACAAATACTTGTAACAGGAGGTACTTTTGATAAGGAGTACAATTATGTGACCGGAGAGCTTTATTTCAAGGATACACATTTATCTAAGATGCTGGAGCGAGGTAGAAGCAGCCTTCCCGTTGATATAAAGACATTAATGATGATAGACAGCCTGGAGATGACGGATGAAGACCGGGAAATTATCATACATAATTGTAATAGGGCAAAAACGAATAAGATTCTCATTACACATGGTACGGATACTATGGTTGAAACTGCTACAATGATTGCTTCAGCCGAAATAAAGGGTAAGACTATTGTGATAACAGGAGCATTAATTCCTTATGCCTTTGGCAATTCAAGTGATGGTTTTTTCAACCTAGGCAATGCTTTGGCATTTGTTCAAGTACTGCCTCCCGGGGTTTATATTTCTATGAATGGTCAGGTTTTTAATTGGGATGGGGTTCGGAAGAATCGAAAGACGGGTTATTTTGAATCTATATAATATGGTGCAGATTGTAGTGGTGAAATGATTCTTACTCCATTTCAAATGTAGCCAAGAGTTCAACTTTCGGATCTATTATGATTTCATTAATTGGAGTCGAGACATTGAGGATGTATTCCTTTGACCGGGTACTGAGATTGACTTCCAAACTTTTAATGATTTTACCCTCCCGATCAACTAATGCGAATCTTACGGGAAGGATAAATGTATATTTTTTTTGAGTTTGGGTAATTTTAATTTGAATCCGATCCTTGTTTTGCTGCCAAGACCACTTAAGGTATGGTAGAGTAGGGTAGTGTAACCATTGATTAAAAAACCAATCTAATTTTAAGTGGCTCACGTCCTCTACAATGTGCTGGAAGTCGACTGAGCTAGCATTCTTATACTTAAATTGGTGGTAGTATTTGTCTAGAGCATTCCAGAAAACCTCTTTCCCCAACATAATTCTCAACATATGTAGTGTCCAGCCTCCTCTCTCATAGGCATTGGGAGATAACAACTTATTGTAGTCTGTTATAGTACTGTCTAAAATGGGACGTGCCCCTCTACTCTGATATCGTAATATCTTTTTTCTTTGATCTACCAACCTGGTTTGTAGCTTCTCCTGGCCATATCGGTCTTCCAAATAGAGATTGGTAAGATAAGTAGCAAACCCTTCGCTAAGCCATATGTCATACCAATTGGCTTCTGTAACTGTATTGCCAAACCACTGATGCGCAATCTCATGTGCGAGCAAAGGCTCCTGGTCGGCTTTCCCATTGACGCTGGATTCTGAATAAAATATACAACTGGCATTTTCCATTCCGCCATATCGTGTTTTGGACTGAACATTGGCTAGTTTCTCATAAGGATAATCCTCTAAATGTTGTATGAAATAGTCGAGTATTCGAGGTGCAAATGCATAATCTTGAAAACCTTCGACCCTGTTTTCTGGATATACCCAGTAAGATACGGGGATTGAACCTACCTTATGCTTGGATTTAACCGCAAAATGTGCTACGCCGATGACCATTACTTTTGTGGGGATAGGATGAACTTCTTCCCACACGGTTTTTGTACGACCATTGGTCATATTCGTCTCTTCAATCTTTTGGCCATTGCCAATAACTTGATAGTCTGAGGGAGCTACCACCTCAAAAAGAACTTGTGCTTTATCACTGGGGTGATCGATACAGGGAATCCAATGATGGGCCCTGTTAGGCCAATTATCTGCAAAAAAAGTACGAGCTCCAAACTTGTTCTTAGATATAATTAGACCATCTGCAGGAATCCCACTATACTGGATGCCAATAGCCAATCCATTGGAGATACTTTTTGGGAAATGAACTATTAGCTTCCCGGCTTTTTGCTCAAACTTCAAGGGGATATCCCCTTTGAGCATTTGAACCTTTCGGACGATCATTCCTTTGCCATTTTTTAGTTCATTTTGGAGATCGAGTTCAATATAGTCGATTGCTTGCTTGGGCCTAAGGATGATTTTTGCGTCTCCTTCAATTACATCAGTTTTGTCATCCAGCGTAATTTTAAACTCGTATCGGAGAATATCCCATTTTGATAACCACGGCAGTTCATTTTGACTTATACCCGGGATTAAGTATGAAATGGTAAAAATGAGGATTAAAAATTCACGTCGTCGAAGAGGAATCAAGTGATGCATATATATTTTAATTTAGACCTTCCAATATGATCTTAGCCATTAAGGTTAAGTAATGGAAAAGTAGATTTACTTTACAGATTACTTTACCACAAAGTTTATCATTCGTTTCGGAACCACGATAGTTTTCATGATTTCCTTATTTTCAGTCCAGGTTTGAACGACTTCTAAATCTTTTGCCAACATAGCCAATGTCTCTTTATCCGCATCTGCCGGAAACTCTGCCAATCCCCTTTTCTTTCCGTTTATACAAATGGGATATTGAACGGTACTCTCCTCTATAGCTGAAGGGTCAAACTCGGGATAGGAAGTATGATGCACACTGCCTACTCCACCTAGCCGCTCCTGCAACTCTTCCGATATAAAGGGAGCAAAGGGCGATATAAGCCGGTTAAGTGGTTCGAGTATTTCATATTTATGACAATGAAGTTTTCTCAATTCCCCTACTGCCATCATAAAACTACTAACCGCGGTATTAAATGAAAATCGTTCAATATCTGACGTTACCTTTTGAATCGTTCTGTGCAGTATTTTTAGCTCTTCTAAAGTCGCGCGTTCCCCCGTGACAAGCCATTGATTATCCCTATTTAGAAATAGGCCCCAATAGCGTTTTAAAAATTTATAGACACCATCAATTCCTTGGATATCCCAAGGCTTGGATTGTTCTACTGGTCCTAGAAACATTTCATACATCCTGAAGCAATCCGCTCCATACTCCTCTACAACATGATCCGGATTGATGACATTGTGTTTTGATTTGGACATTTTACCTATTTCAGAATGCGTCAAAAGATGTGGTCCTTCGGATTCGCCTTTGGGTGTGAATTGGCCTCGATGATAAATGCCATTAGCGCATTCAAAATAGGCATCTTTGAACTCCGGCCTCCAATCTAGAAATTTTTTAATCCCTTCAATATCGAGATAGGATTCCTTGCTCCCATATTCTTTGACAAAACTAATGTCGATACTAAATTTAGATAACTCGTCTTCCGTTAACCCTTGCATCTTGGCCAATCCAGCACAAATGAAATGCCGATGTCCATCTTTGAGAGATTTTTTAAGTAAGATGTGCTCTATTACACCTTGAATCATCCCCTGATTAATTAATTTTTTGAAGGGTTCGTCCGTTGGAACTTTACCAATGTCATGTAAGAATTTATGCCAAAAACGCGAATACATTAGATGGCCTACTGCATGCTCTGTTCCCCCTACATATAAGTCAACATCTTTCCAGTAATTGACAGAATTTGCTGAAAAGGGCTCAGCTTCATTCCATGGATCCATATATCGCAAGAAATACCAAGAGGAGCCTGCAAACCCGGGCATAGTATCTGTCTCTCTTTTATATCCGTTAGGTAGATTAACCCAGTTTTGGAGTTTGGCTAATGGAGCTCTTCCATCCTTAGTAGGCTTAAAGTCATTAAGTGGTGGAAGTTCAAGGGGCAATTCCAAGTCAGATAGTGTATGGGCGATATTCTCAGGGTCATAGATGACTGGAAAAGGCTCCCCCCAATACCGCTGTCTACTAAAATTAGCATCTCGAAGTTTATAACTGATCTTTCGCCGTCCAATGTTTCTCCTCTCAATCTCTTCCAATATGAATGCAATAGCATCCGGGACCTTCTTGCCGTCAATGAGCGGAGAATTGATCATGATGCCCACTTTATCCTCTCTTTTGGCTTCAGGGTAATCTGTTTGGTCAATGACTTCAATAATAGGGATACCAAACTTAGTTGCAAATGCAAAATCTCGTTCATCTCTACTAGGAACAGCCATGATAGCCCCGCTTCCGTAATCCTTAAGAACATACTCAGCGGTCCAGATAGGTATTCTCTCATCTGTAAAGGGATGTATAGCATAAGAACCTGTAAATACTCCTGTCACTCGCTTAGTGTCAGAACTCCGTTCACGCTCAGAGCGAGACTGGACGTATTGAAGGTACTCCTCTACTTCGTGTGCCTGCTCTGCCGTGGTTAATTCTGAAATAAGTTTATGTTCAGGGGCCAAAACCAAGAATGTAGCCCCAAAAATTGTATCCGGCCGGGTCGTAAAAACCGTAATGGTTCGATGAGTATCTGGGATAAGAAATTTAATTTCCGCACCTTCTGAACGCCCAATCCAGTTGCGTTGAATCGTTTTTAGGCTGTCACTCCACGCGACTTGATTCAATCCCTCTAATAGCCGTTCGGCATAGGCTGTTATTCTTAAGAACCACTGTGTCATTTCTTTTTTTACCACAGGGTGCCCACCACGTTCCGAAAGACCATCTTTGATCTCATCATTGGCGAGGACGGTGCCAAGGGCTTCACACCAGTTTACAAAACTTTTTTTTCGGTAGGCTAGTCGGTAATGCATGAGCAACTCATTTTTCTCTACATTCGAAAAATTGGCCCATTGACCTTTAGTGAAGTTAGGGTGTTCGGTATGAAAAGCTTGAACTCCTTCACTTCCATTTGCCTCGAACTTGCTTATAAGCTCTTCGATAGAAATAGCTTTATTTTCCTTTATATCATAGTAGTGATGAAAAAGCTGAGTAAAAATCCATTGTGTCCATTTATAGTATTTCGGGTCAGAGGTTCGAAATTCTCTCGACCAGTCAAAGGATAGACCTATATTGTCTAATTGTTGCTTGTATCTCTGGATATTTTTCTCCGTGGAGTCAGCTGGGTGTATTCCGGTATCTATAGCATATTGCTCCGCGGGTAAACCAAATGCATCGAATCCCATTGGATGAAGGACGTTGTATCCTTTCATTCGTTTATAGCGAGAATAAATATCAGAAGCGATATACCCCAATGGATGACCTACATGCAGACCCGATCCGGAGGGATAGGGAAACATATCCAGAACATAGTACTTAGGTTTATCAGATTCATTGGAGACCTCATAGGTCTTCGAAGCTTTCCAATATTCCTTCCATTTCTTTTCAATTTCTTTACTATCCAATGACATAAAATATATTTTTTTAAGGTGCAAAGGTACGTATTTTAATTGGTGTAAAATACCTTAATTATCACTCCTCTGGTACACCATTTCATACAAAAA
>JALSTN010000102.1 GCA_026983735.1 Saprospiraceae bacterium
GCTCAAGCAATCGGAGCTGTTAACACGGTGAAAATAATATCTGAGAACAGGTGGGTCGGGTACAATACTGATGCGAAGGGGTTTTTGAAGGCATTGGGAGGTATTGCTCCAAGCAGTCGAGCATTGATTTTGGGTACTGGGGGTGCCTCAAAAGCCGTACAGTATGCTTTGGATACTATTGGGGTAGAAAGCACTAAGGTGTCCAGAGAGGAGGGTAAAGCGGATTTGACATATGAAGTGTTGGATGAGATGATAATTCGACAACACTCGTTAATTATTCAGTGTACGCCTCTAGGTACCTATCCGGACACTAATTCTTTGCCGAATATACCCTATGAAGCACTGACAGAGCATCATTATTGTTTTGATTTGGTATACAATCCACCTCTTACTGCCTTTATGAATCGATGCTCATCTCAAGGAGCAAAAGTGACCAATGGATACGAGATGCTTATTCATCAGGCTGAAGCAGCTTGGGCGATTTGGCAATCTAAGCAAGGATAGTCCAAAAAATCATTCATCGGTGATTCATGTTCTTTAATTAAATAGTTGATTAGATCGAATATCATTTAATCGAGACCTCCGCAATTTTTTCCCCTGAGTTGGTGTAATATATTTTTGTTGGAGGCATCTAAACTCCTTTGGTTTACACTGTTTTCTTTATCTTTGCAGGTCATTTATAAAACACTATGGTTTCTAAGTCGTTACTACTAGATAAACCATTAGAATACGAAACACATGATAGGGATATTTAAAAAGATTTTTGGAACGAAGTATGATAGAGATGTTAAAAACATGCTTCCCATCGTGGATAAGATCAATGAACTATATGAGCAATACCATGCTTTATCCAATGATGAACTAAGACAAAAGACCGACCATTTTAGGCAAACTATACAGAACGGGCTAGCAGAGATAGATCAAGAAATTCAAGAGATTAAAGATCGCGCTGCTTCAACAGAAGATTTTAACCTCAAAGATGATTTGTTCCAGCAGATAGACGAATTAGAAAAATCACGCAATAAGGAACTCGAGGAAATCCTAAAAGAAATACTTCCTGAAGCTTTTGCAGTAGTGAAAGAGACAGAGCGTAGATTCAAGGAGAACACTACTCTGGAGGTGACAGCTACCGAGCACGATAGGGACTTAGCTTCTACCAAAGATTTTGTTTACATTGAGGGGGACAAGGCCATTTGGAAAAACTCTTGGGTCGCTGGAGGGAATACCATTACCTGGGATATGATCCCATATGATGTACAATTGATTGGGGGGATGGTACTTCATGAAGGTAAAATCGCAGAGATGGCCACCGGCGAAGGTAAAACACTGGTGGCGACCTTACCCGTCTACCTCAATGGCCTTGCCGGTCGAGGAGTTCACGTCGTTACAGTCAACGATTATCTAGCGAAAAGAGACTCCGAATGGGTAGGCCCTATCTTTCAGTTTTTGATGCTCAATATCGATTGTATTGATAAATACCAACCCCATTCTCCGGATAGAGTAAATGCATACAACTGCGATATCACTTACGGCACAAATAATGAATTTGGGTTTGATTACTTAAGAGATAATATGGTACGTTCCTTGGATGAAGTAGTCCAACGCAAGCACCATTATGCGATTATCGATGAGGTGGATAGTGTTCTAATCGATGATGCTAGAACCCCTCTTATCATATCAGGCCCTATACCTGAAGGCTCTGAAGAGCAAGAGTACCAAGAACTCAAAGGAAAAGTAGAGCGCTTAATATCCGAACAAAAGAAGCTGGCCATCCAGTATCTCAACGAGGCTAAGAAAAAGATTAGAGAAGGTATAACCGGACCAAAGGAAGGGGAAGGTGGATTGGCTTTATTGAGAGCCTATCGCGCGTTGCCTAAGTTTAGGCCTTTAATCAAATTCTTAAGTGAAGAAGGGGTGAAAGTGACGTTGCAAAAAACGGAGAATTTCTATATGCAGGAGCAGTCAAAAAATATGCATCTCGTAGACGCCCCACTGTTTTTTACAATCGATGAGAAAAACAGGCAAGTAGAACTTCTGGATAAAGGGGCAGAATACTTATCCAAATGGGAAAATGATAATAAGTTCTTTATCATGCCGGACATCGGTTCAGAACTGCATGAGATCGATCTGGAGGAAGAGCTGACGGATAAGGAAAAAGCAGAACAAAAGGATGCAGTTATACAAGATTTTGCCATCAAGTCTCGACGACTTCATGCGGTTAACCAACTGCTTAAAGCTTATGCCTTATTTGAAAGAGATGTGGATTATGTGGTTATCGAAGGTCAGGTAAAAATCGTCGATGAACAGACCGGTAGAATGATGGAGGGTAGACGATATTCAGATGGGCTTCATCAAGCACTTGAGGCCAAAGAGAATGTCAAAATCGGAGAACTCACACAGACTTATGCTACCGTTACCTTACAGAATTACTTTAGGATGTACCATAAGCTATCGGGTATGACAGGTACAGCGGAGACGGAAGCTCAAGAACTCTGGGAGATCTATAAGTTGGACGTAATGGTTATCCCGACGAATAGACCCATTATCCGAGAGGATAAGGAGGATTTAGTATATAAGACCGTAAAGGAAAAATATCAGGCCGTTATCGAAGAGGTAGATAAGTTGACTCAAGCCGGACGCCCTGTTTTAGTAGGTACAACTTCAGTGGAAGTATCAGAAAAACTGAGTAGAATGCTCAATCTTCGTGGAATAAAGCACAATGTCCTCAATGCCAAGCAACACAAACGAGAAGCTGAAATTGTTTCTACGGCTGGTCATAGGAGTGCCGTTACCATTGCGACCAATATGGCCGGTCGAGGTACGGATATTAAGATTTCTGACGAAGTAAAACAAGCAGGTGGTTTGGCGATTGTTGGGACAGAGAGACATGACTCTAGAAGGGTAGACCGTCAGTTGAGAGGACGTGCTGGAAGACAAGGAGATCCTGGATCCTCTCAGTTTTTCGTATCTCTAGAGGATAACCTGATGAGAATGTTTCACTCAGAACGAATCGCTAAAGTAATGGATAGAATGGGCCATAAAGAAGGGGATGTTATTCAACATTCTATGGTTACTAAATCCATCGAAAGAGCGCAAAAGAAAGTAGAGGAAAATAACTTTGGTATTCGTAAGCGTCTTCTCGAATACGATGATGTGATGAACATCCAAAGAGAAGCAATTTACAAAAAACGCTACAATGCCCTAAGTGGTGAGCGATTGAGCTTGGATTTGCATACTATGTTTAGCACTTTTACTGAGGTTCTCGTGGCCGACCATAAGGAAAGGGGTTCATTTGAGACTTTCCAAATGGCTTGTTACCAGGCGCTAGGAATGGAACCAGGCGTTACTCAAGAAGAATTTGAGGAAATGTCCTCAGATGAACTTGTAGATCATTTTCAAGAGCTGTTCTTCCGACATTATGAAGAGAAAAAAGAACAAGTCAATCGATTCCTGTTGCCATATGTCCAAAATGTACACCAGAATGAAAGTCATTACAAACGCATCTCTGTCCCCTATACGGATGGACTGCGACAACTGAATATTGCTGCCGATATCCAACGAGCTGTAGATTCACAAGGTGAAACTATTTTTAAAGATATCGAACAAGCTGTTTCCTTGACCCTTATTGACGAAAACTGGAAGGAACATCTTCGGGCTATGGATGAGTTGAAAGATAGTGTTCAAGCTGCTTCTTTTGAACAAAAAGATCCCTTAGTGATATACAAAATGGAGGCCTACAATATGTTTGAGACGCTCATTCATAAGATTAACGCCGAAGTTACTTCCTATCTCGTAAAGGGTAAGCTGATGATCGAAGGACAAGAACCCCAACTCAAACAAGCTAAAATACAAAGAACAGATTTTAGAAAAATGCGCGAGGGACGCATGAGTAAGGCAGAAGAAGCACAGCGAAAAGCTGCCATGTCCGCTGGTGGCCAGCCACAGCAAGAGAAACCCGAAACCTTTAGGCGAACAGAGAAAAAAATTAGAAGAAATGATCCTTGCCCTTGTGGCAGTGGAAAAAAGTTTAAGCATTGTCACGGTAAATCGTAAGGAGCTTATCTTCACTTTTAATTCTACCCTCTCCTGGGAAGGATGTGTCGCATAGGAATTAGCTTGCACACTATATTAAGAATAAAATAACTATACTATTAATAATATAAAAATTATATTTTATATTTTTTATATATATAAAAATATTATTCTAAAGTATTGCTTTTAGGAAATCATCCATTTCATATAATCCAGGTTCTTGGCAGGATAGCCACTCTGCCGCTTTTACAGCACCTAAGGCGTAACCTTCGCGATTCATCGCCTGGTGAGTGATTTCGATCAGGTCGTTGGAGCTACCCATTGCAACGATGTGCTTGAAATTATTATAGCCGCCTCTGGTGGAACTAAAATGTATTTCGTTTTCCTTTATCTTCCGGTGAAGGGTTTCTGTAACGATTTCACTCTTGCGATCGATATTTTCTATTAGTATTTGGCTCAATGTCCAAGCGGTACCGGAGGGGGAATCTACTTTGTTTTTGTGATGCAATTCCGTTCCCCAGAAATCATACTCTTCAAAAGCATTCATCAATCTGGCTGCATACCGAACCATTTTAAAATACAGTTGAACCCCGATGGAATAATTGGAGGACCAAATGACACGATTCCCATAGGATTGGACAATTTTGGTTACACTGTCCATTTCTCTATACCAACCTGTTGTTACGATAACGACATCTTTTTGCATTTTACAAAGCGCTTCGAATCTATCTAAAAAACCATCCGGAAGGGCACATTCGAAGACTGTTTTGGCCATTGAATCCGATACGGTATGCTTTCGGTCCAAAACACTATGTATTTCATGTCCGCGCTGAAGTGCTATTTTCTGAATGGATTGAGACATTTTTCCATTGCCAATACAGGATATTTGAAGAGAAGATAATTGATTCATCGAGTAGTTTTTATGGTATAAATAGTTGAAATATTATTATTTAAAGAGATGCTGTGCGATTTGAACCGCATTGAGAGCAGCCCCTTTCAAGAGTTGATCGCCACATATAAATAAGTCCAGTCCATTTTCTCCAAATACGTTATTTTTTCGAATTCTGCCCACTTCTACATTTGCATTTCCCGAAGCGGTTATAGGCATCGGATACAAGTGATTTTCCGGGTCATCAACGAGCGTTACTCCTGGCGTAGTACCCAAGAGAGAATACACTTTATTCATATCTATGGGATGGGCTGTTTCCAAAGTAATACTTTCAGCATGAGCACGAAAGGTTGGGACACGTACTGCAGTTGCAGATATTTTTATCTGGTCGTCTTCAAATATTTTCTGAGTTTCCCAGACCACTTTCATTTCTTCCCGTGTATAACCATTGGGCTGAAAAGTGTCAATGGCAGGTATGAGGTTGAAGGGAATAGGATGGACAAAATGATGGTGTCCTGCAGCATCTTCTTGAAGGAAGCGCAATGATTCTTCTCGTAGCTCGTCCATTGCTGCTTGCCCTCCTCCGGAAGTAGCTTGATAGGTAGAAACAATGATGCGCTTCAGTCCAAAAGCTTGATAGATGGGATAAAGAGGCAAAGAAAGGATGGCAGTCGTACAATTTGGATTGGCGATTAGCCGGTGATTTTTTACTGTATGAAAATTAATTTCAGGAATGACTAATGGTACTTGGTCATCGTATCTGAAATTAGAGGAATTGTCAATTACATATCTATTGTTTAAGAGTAATTTCTCAGCGTATCTGGCAGAAAATGAACCCGACACACACAAGAAGATCAGGTCATATCCGGAGCATGCATCCAAACTGAAAGGGCGGATGACAAAATGCCCCAATGGGCTTTCTATGGTTTTACCTGCTGAATTGGCAGAAGCATAACAGTCAAGCGTATCATACTGTAAGGACAGGTCTTTTATGCATCGGAGTACTTCTTTACCTACGGCACCTGTTACTCCACAAATGGCTATTTTCATATCTTTAAAATTTTCTAATAAATTGAAAATAAAAGTATTATAAAATTTCTGCAGCTATGTAACCGCTTTGCTCTCACATGAATTTTTTTAAACAAAACTCTGTGTGAAATTTATGTTTAATAAAATTCATGTTCGTTTCATTTAGCAAATCGTTTATATTAGTTTAGAATATAGCAATCCTATAGTTTTTAAAGACTTGGGGTTGCTTTAATATCTCTGGATTATTTTATTCATAGATATCATGGTTGCTTTATGACCCTTAGACAAGGGTTGATTTTCTGGCCTTCCCAAACAATACAAATTGTTGGGGCCAAACCAGCTATTCAATGGGTCTGATGACGAGATTTTCATGCAATTTGGTGATTACTTTATCTGATACTTCTGATTTTACTACGATGAGTTGTGCGATTTCTGAAGCGTTTTGAGAATACATTTCTACACTTACTCCACTTTCGGCGATGGTGGTGAAGATTTTTCCTGCGATTCCGATTTGCCCTTGAACATCTGCAGGGGATACAATACAGATAACACTTCGGTTTTTTTTAATCACATAGGGACATAGTATGGATAATTTTTTTAGAAAATGAGGTCTATTCTCTTGGTCATTTTCGATACAAAAGGAAACTTGGGCTTCGCTGGCTGCGATCATATCCACATTGATTTCTAAAGCTTTGGAGAGCTGAAAGAGGTCTGCCATAACCTCCCTTTTATTGAGAGTAATCCCAAATAGGTCAAGGGTAATCATGTCCACCTTTTTGGAAGAAATCGAGATGACTGCGACCTCACTTGGTGTCGGGTATTGAGTGATAAGCGTGCCTTTATTGGAGAGATTAAAAGTGTTTCTAATATATACTTCTCCTCCTTTTTCTATAACTGGTCTAATGGTCTTGGGATGTAGTACTTTGGCTCCATAGAAACACAGTTCGGCCGCTTCTTGAAAACCGATTTGTTGGATGATATTGGCTTCTTTGACAAGTCTCGGGTCCGCAGTTAGAAATCCATCTACGTCTGTCCATATTTCTAGAGTTTTAGCTCCAAGGCAGACCGTTAAAATAGCACCACTATAGTCAGAGCCCCCTCGGCCCAAAAGGCTGATAACACTCTCTTGATTCGTTCCAAAAAATCCTGTAATTACAGGTGATATTCCGTTCTGTAGAGGTGTGGTCAACACTGCATCGATCGCTTGACGTGTCAATGGAAGGTCAACCTCATCTTTGATGAAATTTTTGCCGGCTGTTTTGATGAAGGTTGAATCAAACTGTTCTACCGGGTGTCCTTTTTTCTTTAAATATGCGGTCAGTAATCTTGTCGACAATCGCTCCCCAAAACTCATCAGGTATGCTTTGCTCCTCTCAGATAACTCCAGAATCAATCCAATACCTTTAATTAAATTCTTAAGGTCCTCTAAGAGAGCTGTGGCATATGCTTCAAAATAGGGACGAACACCCAATGCTTCAGCGGCCTCCATATGTCTGTTTTTTACGCTTTCAAATAATTCCATGGCATGAGATAATCGTCTCTTTTCTGCCATTTTGCCTATTTCGAAAAGCTGATTGGTTACGCCACTCATTGCTGAACAAACAAGGATAGATTGTTCGCCCATTTCTATCCTACTTCTGAAAATGGATTCGATTTGTGTTAGGGCTTTCGGGCTCCCCATCGACGTACCTCCAAACTTTAAAATTTTCATCATTTAGTTTATCATTAATACATTAATATCCCGACAGATTTTCCTACGGGATGTTATCTTTTTTTAGCTTACTTTGAATGCCAAATCCTCACTTTCATCATAACCTTAATTTATTCTTCTACTTCAGTATATTTTGGCTTCAAAATCAAGCATTTCCCCTCGTCGTCCTCCCCCGCTATGGCTCCTCGTCGAAATAGGTGCTTTGGGTTAAAAATTGAACAAGTTGTTGTCGAACTTTTTCGACTTCGCTAAGTGGAACGTACTCATCTACAATATGTGCTTGTCTGATACTTCCCGGGCCAAAGTTGACTGCAGTTATACCAGCAGCTCCCAATTGGCCGATATCGCTCCAAAATGGGACCACCATCGGCTCATCGTTTATGGCTATTAATCGATCCAGCAACGGGGAAACTCCTTTGGGGTGCAATACTCCCGGATTGAGTCCTAAGATATCGATAAAAATATTTTCACTTTGCCAGTGAGAAAGAAGTTCACGGATCTCTTTTTCTGATTTGTCCGGATTATATCTGTAGTCCATCTCAATATAGGCTTGGTCCGGGATCACATTGATGGCATTGCCTCCTTGGATGATATTGACGGACATAGCTTCACGTACTCCCTGGATGGTTTCTAAAGGATAATCTCGAATAGCCTCTATAACAGGCAATAACCGGTAAATTGCATTGTCCCCTCTTTTCGGGTAAGCACTATGTGCTGATTTTCCTCTTGCGGTGATACGAGCATCGAGATTACCAAATACACCATTATTGACTTTGCACTCTGTTGGTTCAGGAATAATACACAGATCAACACCATCAAAAAATCCCCTTTGAATCATCTTAGTTACCCCATTGGGAATCCCTAGTTCTTCCATTTCATACCAAAAGAAAAGTAGATTATAATGTGAATTAAAATCTCTCTTGAGTAAGATGTCCAAAAGGATAGCAGCACCTGATTTCATATCACACGCCCCTCGCCCATAGAGTTTGTCTCCATCGATAATCGGAGTGAGAGGATGGGTTATTTTCCAGTCTTTCTCATCGAATGGAACCGTATCAAGATGAGCCCCCAGGGCTACAGTAGGACGTTTCGGTAACCATTCATTTTTCCAAATTATATTATTGTCAAAACGTATGGTTCTTTTGTCTTTAATAAGGGTCTGCACAAAGTCACTAATTTGTGTTTCTTGGCCGCTTGTACTAGGTATTTTAATGAGTTCTTGTATTAATTCTATCATCACCATTTCATACTTGATTAAGCAAAAGATCTGCATGTTTACCCCTTTTCCTTATAATGCTCCATTGGTCATTATCAAGTAGCACTTCGGGGGGCATTTCATGAGATAGAAAATGATTTATTGCAGCGCTAAGGGCGTAACAGCCTGCTTTCTCTATAATGAGCAGATCCCCGATTTGAGGCTTTGGAAGTGAGATGTCTTTAAGTATTTTGTCTATGTTCGTACACAGTGTACCGGTGACCTGTACCACTTCCTCATTAACTTGGGGTAAGTTTTGAAGTATTTTTGCTGGATGATTTACGCCAAAAAGAGCAGTTCTCATGAAATGGTGAATCCCCCCGTCTACGATAACAAACGTCTTGCCTCTAGAGTCTTTTTTGTCTAGCACACGTGTAATATAATAGCCTGACTCCGCCATGAGATACCTGGCAATTTCGAGTATAAACTGCCTGTCATGAAAGCCGAATTCCCTAATTAAACTCGAGAATCCGGTGTAGAATTGACCAACATCTACCTGTAGGTTCTGATCCGAATAATCTACCCCTAATCCACCGCCAAAGTCTATCGTGTTTATTCTAAGATTCATTTTAGTTTCTAGGTCATTGACTAGAGAAAAGACATTTCTGACATTTTCGAGTAAGAGGTTATATTCAAGTATCCCCGAAGCATTGTAAACATGTATGCCTTCAAATTCCAGGTGAGGTAAGGCGAGGATTTGAGGTAAAATTTCCTTTATCACCTCTTCACTAATCCCAAATGGGCTTGGGCAACCTGAAAATTGGACTTGGGTCTTCACTTCTCTTATAGCATTTATCCGGACAAGTATGGATTGTTTACGGTTGTGCTTTTGACATAAAGACTGGAGTCGCCTTGCTTCATGCAAGGATTCTACATGGATGGTTCGAATAGAATGTAGTACTGCTTCTTCCATCTCTTCATCCGTTTTGCCCGGACCGGTGTAAATGATGTCCTCGGGACTAAAACCTGCTTTTAATGCGAGAAATAACTCACCTCCGCTAGCGATTTCTGCACCTGCGCCTATCCTTTGAAAGAATCGAAGTATAGATAAATTGGGATTTCCCTTAACAGCATAATAGATTTTTAACCCGATGGGTTTGCCACGCTGTAGCGTATCCCATTGTCGCTGTATAATATCCTGACGATATAGATAAACGGGAGTGCCTATGTTTGCAGTAATTTGTCGAATGACTTTATCCATGCCTAAAGTGTGTTAATCGTCGTGCAAATTCTTCTATTTCAATTGGGGTAAGTGCCCCAAAACAAAAACGCAATAAATTACTGTGATTGCCAAATAAAATACCGGGCATCGCTGAAATTCTAGCTTGCTCAATCATAGTATGAACCAAGGACCTGGTATCGTTACAATCAGTAGGTTTTGCCCAGAGATAAATAGCGCCTTTTGGGAGGCTGTATTCCCACTCCAGTTCATCAAGCGCTTGTCGGAATAAATTCAGCCTTTTTTTCATTTCTAATCTAAGCGCTCCTATATGTTCGTTTGATATGGGTAAATATCGAGCAAGCGTATTTTGGAAAAATGTGTTAGGGCATGAATTCATATTGCGATGTACCTTTGCTACTTCGATGACATGTTTTTTTTCACCGTGTATCCATCCTATCCTGGCTCCGGCCAATGCTAGATTTTTCGAAGCAGATTGGATAATCAATGTCCTTTCCGGACAGAATTTCGAGATAGAAGTAGGAGGTTGATCATAGTAAATCCTATCATAGACTGCATCTTCAACGACGATCCAATCCTGCACTCTTGCGATTTGAGCTAGCTCTTTCAGTACGGCTTCATTATAGACCTCTCCTGTGGGGTTGTTTGGACTGTTGATGAGGAGCATCTTCACCTGCTTTAATTTAGAGCGTTCAAGTCGCAAAATTTGGTTAAAGTCAAAAGGGTATAATGATGCATCTAACAGATGGGATATCCTCTGATATGGAGGATAATAAGCTTGATCAGTTAGTATGAAATGGCCGGCTCCTACCCAAGTCTTAATAGATGCAAAAAGTGCAGCTTGGCCACCGGAAGTTATGAGGGTTGAGGGATTTTGGAAATGAGCAAGGACCTCCTTATCATACTGATTTAAGCTATCGATTAATGTAGGAAGACCAAGGGTAGGGGCGTAATTAAAGTTTTCTTTTCGGACTTGATCTTGCATGATGGATTGAAAGACAGGATCCACTCCTATCTTTATATGTCCTAGATCAGCGCGTAAACACCCTGGGTCCTTCGCTGCTTTTTCAGCAATGGCCCTTAAATCGAAGTTGAGACTGGATATGTTTGGAATTACTTCAGCCATATAGTCTTAAAATTCTCTTAAGAAATGGCTGAGCGCCACCTTGGCGTCCGTTTTTTCATTGCGATATCCGATAATTATGGGAGATTGCAACATTACCTCCCCTCGTTTCCGCGCTCCGGGAACGACAATTGCGTCCTTTGGAATTATTGAGTTATGATTTTTTACAATGTGTCCCTCTTTATTCACTTCTAATATTTTTGTCCCTGCAGATAGAACAACTCCCGGTGCAATAATGGCATTTTCACGTACGAGAATACCCTCTACAATGATTGCACCTGCACCTACAAATACGTGGTCTTCGATAATAACGGGTCTTGCATTAACGGGTTCAAGAACCCCTCCTATTTGCACCCCTGCCGAAAGGTGAACTTGTTTTCCAATCTGAGCACAAGATCCTACGAGGACATTAGAATCAACCATTGTCCCCGCACCTATTCTAGCACCTATATTAACGTAACAGGGAGGCATGAGTACTACTTGTTCTTCCAGATGTACACCAAATCTAACACTACTTCCCCCCGGGACAACCCGAACCTTTGAAAAATCTGATTTAACCGGGATTTTATCGCGAAAACCTAAAATTCCACATGTGTACTCCTTAATGTTCATAATTCCAAAATAACGGACAATAGCTGATTTGATCCATTCGTGCACTATCCATTGACCACCACGTTGCTCCGCTACTCGAATATCACCGTTGTCTAGCGCTTCAATAATAGAATGTATGGTACTATTATCCGGCTGATGGGTTTCCACTTCAGATTTCCATGTTGAGATTAATGCTTGCATATAGTACTAATTGAATATGTTTCTAATATTGAGATATAGCTTTTAAGGAAAGTAGCTTTTCTTTATTTTCAGGAAGCATAGAGGTAAGAGGGAGGCGGAAAATTTCATAACAAAGCCCCTCCCTCGCCATAAGTGTTTTTATGGGAATAGGGTTGGTCTCAATGAAGCAGAGATCCATTATCGGTAGAAGAGACTTAAATATTCGATTCCCTTCCTCCAGCTTGCCTTGTAAAAGAGTATCTATGCATTCTTTAAGTTTCTTTGGTAAGATGTTTGAGATTACAGATACTACGCCTTTACCTCCAAATTGGATAACTTGATTTGTCAAAATATCATCTCCGGAAAGTACGGAAAAGTCCTCTCTATCTTTAAAAGTAGTACAAATTGTTTTTATTTGTTGGAGATCACCGGAAGCTTCTTTCACTCCTTGAATGTTGGGATGCCGGCTGAGCTGTTTTAAAGTATCCATCGATAGATTTACTCCTGTCCTTCCCGGAATATTGTAAAGTAGGACCGGGATAGACACGGCATCTGCAATGGTTGTAAAATGTGTGATGAGTCCTTTTTGAGTAGGTTTGTTGTAATAGGGATTAACGACCATGATTGCATCGGCACCTGATGCTTCTGCTTTTTTAGCTCTTTCTATTGAAGTCTTTGTACAATTTGTCCCTACTCCGACAATAATGTTGATTTGGCCTTTATTAAGTGCTATCATTTTTTTAATAATAATTTCTGATTCAGAAGTAGAAAGTGTCGGGCTTTCACCTGTAGTACCCAAAAGTACCACCCCATTGACATTTGCATTTATTTGGTATTGCATCAAGGTGGAAAGCTGCTCGAAATCCACAGAAAGATCCTCCTTAAAAGGCGTAATGATAGCTGTATAAAGACCTGCAAACATGGATCAGATTTTAGTTAAAAGTAGGACAAAGGTAAATATTTTTTTGATTTTATGTTATATTTACTATCTTTGCGTTGTGATTCAAACAAACTTATCCTAATTCGAAGTGTTATAATGATATGTAAAGAGGTAGTGATGGATGTTATTTTTGTAAATTGAAAAGTTATTTCCATGAAACAAGTATGACTTTTAATAATAACTACTCCGATAGAGTTAGGTTAAAAAATTCATGCGATTGCGAACCGGATATATAGATAAAGATATTTTTTAATATATTAATTTTCAATTCATTAAAAAATTAAGTATATGAAAACCAATAATAGTTTAAAGTTATCGGAGGCACTGCGTCAGATTATTGATAACGATCCTCAGTTGGGATATTTTATATCTCATCGATTGCTTAATTTATCTCAATTTGCCAAATTTGCTCGTCCATCCATTGAGGCAATGACGGGTAAATTTTTTCGCGAGAGTGCCGTTATCATGGCTTTATCAAGGTATCAGCGTAAAGTAGAAGTGACGTATAGGCCTAAGCTTCGAGTGTCGAGATTGGATTTGCATACGGATCTGGGGACTATGAGTTTTGATAAAGAGGAAGGGGTTCATCAAGAAATCCAAAAGATGTTCAACAAGGCAATGGAGAAGAAGATTTACTTTGTAATTTCTGAGAGTAATAATGAAATTACCATTATTACTAAGGCAGATTTTTTATTAGAGCAAAACCCTCCGGAGCCCAAATACGACCATTTCAATTTGGCAGCTATTACTGTTGAGTTTGAGAAATCGATGTTAGAACAGCCGGGTGTTGTAGCTGCGGTATTACAGAGATTGAGTTTACTGGATATTAACCTCGTTGAGATTTCTTCGACCTGTACAGAGCTGACCTGTTACATTGAGAGAGAAGATATGAAATTAGCATTTGATACGTTGGAAGCTAATTTTATGGAATAGTGTAAAGATAAGTAAAGGATAGGATTACTATCTTATGGAAGTATATCCTCCGCGGAGGCCGTATTTGGAAAACACGATTTGCCAAACTTGCATATATCTTGATCTAAATATTCCGGCACAGGAGAGCAGGTAGTATTTCCACATTCGATAAAAATCATCTCCATATTGTTTTTTCAAAGAGGGCCATGCAGCATTAAAATTTTCATACCAAGCCATTAAGGTTCGATCATAATGTATACCTATGTTATGTAGATCCTCTACTACGAGCTTGTTTTCAAATGCTTTGCTTAATTGATTAAGGGAGGGAATCATACCGTTGGGGAATATATATTTGTTTAACCAGGGGGAAGTCGTAGTATAAGATTTTAGACTGCCAATAGTATGAAGGAGAAAAAGACCCTCATCGTTTAGGCAATTTGCTGCAATTTCAAAATAGGTTTTAAAATTTTTGTGACCGACATGTTCTATCATACCTACACTAACAATTCGATCAAACTTTTCATTTAAATCTCGATAGTCCATCAGCCTAAACTCCACAGGCAACCCTTCCGTCAATTTTTCTCCCAATTCAATTTGCTTCCTTGAGATGGTAACCCCTATTGTTTCAACGCCGTATTTTTGAGCTGCATATTTCCCAAAACTTCCCCATCCACATCCGATATCTAAAACACGCATTCCGGGTTCCAGTTGAAGTTTTTTGCAAATCAGATCCAGTTTACGTTCTTGCGCTTCATCTAAAGTGTCGCCGTCTTTCCAATAAGCACAACTGTAATTCATCCTTTGATCCAACATAGCTTGGAAGAGGTCATTTCCTGAATCATAATGTTTTTCTCCAACATCAAAAGCGCGCCTTTTTGACTGAATATTGAATACCTTGGATAAAGCAATATAGAATAGGAGACTTAAGTTATAATGGTATCGATGCTGTAAACCTGCTCTTAGTAATTGGGTAAAAAAACTATCCAATTCTTTGGTGTCCCACAATCCTTCCATATAAGATTCTCCCAACCCCAAATCACCATCCTTTACTACTCTGGAATAAAATTTTTCATCTTTAACCTGTATATCCCAGGGACGTTTTCCATCGATTTTTATATCTGTACCTTCAATGAATGACTCGATGACCTTTTTAGCTTTAGACATGTATTGATATCCTATATAGATGAAATAAAGGGGCAAAGTTAAGTGGAATTTGTTAGAATAATTAAAGAAAGTGAAGTATCTTAGAAGATATATCGCTCCTATCGTAGCCTAATAGTTGAATTTGAAGAAATTCTTTAAAAAGATATCAACATTTTATGTATATATAAAAATATAGGATAACTTTGCGTCTCATAAGGTGAATGAGTGCAATATATACTGGTAGATAAAATTTGCAATTAATATTTCAAAAAGCATTGAAATAGTTGCATTTATATATCATAATAATATATATTCAAAAAATACCTTTTTAATGGTATTGTATATATATAAACAAGCCTTATATTTGCACTCGACATGTGTAAAGTGCTTCTAACTCGAGTGCGAGGTGCTTTAACGACGAACAATTACATTAATACGCGAAAAGACGAACGATTCCGTGTATTAAGAATGGTGTTGAATTACTGTGCTATACATTAACAATACAGCATAGTAATATAAGACAGTGACCCAATGATTAACTGGGCTCTATGCATGTGGTGTATCTCCATGGATGCATTAAGTGTGTGAGGCTTTAGTGCTTTATAAAAGTATAAGGCAATATTAATACGACGAACGAATTTTTACATTAATAACCAAAACTTAATCTCATGAAAAAGACGAATTTTGTTTTATCTCGGGCCACCGGGATGAGAGCAAGTGTGTATTCTACGCTAAAGTACACGCTATTGCTTTTAATTTTCACCCTTAGCGTCCCAGCATTTAGTCAGAGTGTTCCCAAATTAGTGGATCGCGATGTTGCAATGCAAAAAGTTGAATCTCTTATCAAAACATTTGATCAGTATCAGAAAGATGTGATTACAAGTAAAGATCAAATTACGGATGAGCATTTAAGAGAATTGGCTGATCGCTATGAAGCTAAGTATTCTAAGCTTTATGGATTTACTTCCAAAGCAGCTGATAAAGCCATGGAACAAGTTCAATTAAGCTATGCTATGCATGTAGCTTTAGGTAAGCAATTGCAGGAGAATCCTGGCATGAGCACCGAAGACGCAGTGCGTGTACTCTTGTCTGCTAGCAATGTAAATCCGGCGAATGGTCCTGCTTTATTAATTACCCCTAATCAGGAAAATATGCGAGAAGAAATTGTTACTCGTGATATCATTCCTTATTTGTTGGCTAATTAAGCTGCTGTTTTGAATCCTAAATTCATTATTAATAAATTATAATCTCATGAAAAGAAAAGTATTACAGAACAATAGGATTGCAGCAAGTTTTTTGTTTGCTATCCTTTTATTATTGGGAGCTTCACAGTTCGCTGTGGCTCAAATATCTGCCGGGGATCCCGGTGGAACTTATACCGGCTGTACGGGTCAGTTTACTGACACGGGTGGAACAGCGGGTAATTACGCGAATGGCGAAAACATAGTCTGGACATTGTGTCCGGATAATCCTGCTACGGAAGCGGTACAGGTGCAGTTTGACAACACCTGGAATACAGAGACGGGCTGGGACGGTATGACCATATATAATGGTGCTAGTAC
>JALSTN010000103.1 GCA_026983735.1 Saprospiraceae bacterium
GCAAACGAGTACTGGGCGGAATAATAGATGAAGAACTGGAATCCGGTGTGTACAACTACAATCTAAATGTAGAAGAAGTACCGCAAGGTGTCTATCTGTTGAAATTCAAGATAGGAGAAGAAGAGATCATCAAACGAGTGACGGTGATCAAATAAGACAGGGTAAGAATCTAAGCAGGGGACAGTAGTTCTCGGTTTGGAAGGGAATACAAGCGGAGGGTGCCGGAAGGTGCCCTCCGCTTTTTTTAGAATTGACATTGAAAACTAAATTAAACCTCCTAGGGTAGGTTTAATACTTGTGAACCTTGTACTTTTGTGCTTTCTCATAGATGGATGAATGGGTAATAAGATCGCTACATTATATCCTTAAAAATGTATAATAAATTTAAATTAAATGTATTGCAAATTTTTTGCGTAGATGTTACCGCTTCGCTCTCACATGAATGATTTTATAGACAAATACTATATTGCTCTTTGTGTGTGAATTTATGATTAATATAATCCATGTTCATTTCATACAACAAAATAACAATTATGCTCAATGCTATTTCCCCCATTGATGGACGGTATGCCGGTAAAACAGCTGCTCTTGTTCCCTATTTTTCTGAATTTGCTCTTATCAAGTATAGGGTACAGGTCGAGGTAGAGTATTTGATTTCATTAGCCAAATTACCATTGCCTCAGTTGCAGGATTGGCCAGCGGATTACTCTACACGATTGAGAAAGGTGTATAAGGAGTTTAAAGTTGGAGATGCTAAGAAAGTTAAGGAATATGAACGAACTATCAATCACGATGTAAAGGCAGTGGAATATTTTGTCAAGGACAAAGTGAAGGAATTAGGGGGGGAAAGGTATGCAGAGTTTGTGCATTTTGGGTTGACTTCTCAAGATATTAATAACACAGCATTCCCGATGATGATCCGGGATGGGATGCAGGCGGTATTGTTACCGGAATTACAAGGATTGCGTAATGTTATGTATGAAATGGCTGCAGATTTGCGTCATCTTCCCATGCTTGCCCGTACACATGGACAACCGGCAACACCTACCGGTTTAGGCAAAGAAATAATGGTTTTTGTAGAGCGCTTAGATAGGCAGATGGAGGGAGTCAAAAAATTATCTTTTTTTGCAAAGTTTGGAGGGGCTACGGGCAATTTTAATGCACATCTTGTGGCTTATCCGGATATAGATTGGATTTCGTTTGCGGATAGCTTTATACGCCAATTAGGATTATCCAGGCTCCAGTATACCACCCAAATCCAACATTATGACAATTTGGCCGCTATCTTTGATGCATGGGCTAGAATTAACACTATTTTAATTGATTTTTCACGGGATATTTGGACATATATTATGTTAGAGTATTTTAAACAAAAAGTAGTAGCTAATGAAGTGGGTTCGTCAGCTATGCCACATAAAGTGAATCCCATTGACTTTGAAAATGCAGAGGGCAACTTAGGTATAGCCAATGCATTATTGAAGCATCTTTCAGAGAAATTGCCTATTTCAAGGCTTCAAAGAGATTTGACAGATAGCACCGTTCTTCGCAATGTTGGTGTTCCTTTTGGCCATATACTTATTGCGATAAAATCACTCTCAAAGGGGATGAGGAAGCTCATGCCTAATACCGTAAAAATCAAATCGGATTTAGAAGATAACTTTTTAATCCTAGCAGAAGCGGTTCAAACGGTCTTGCGCAGAGAAGGAGTAGATAAGCCCTATGAACTTCTCAAGAAATTAACTAGGGGGCAAAGTCAAATTTCATCCAAAAAATGGGCTGCTTTTATCGATAACCTACCCGTCAATCCGGAGGTCCGTCAAGAATTGAAGTCTATTTCTCCCATGACGTATACGGGGTATGCTTGCGTGCAGTTTGAAGAAGAGGAATAGGCTGTTATGTTTTAAAAGGACCAGCATATTCCTCCCACTGTTGAAATGCCGAGAACGGGATGAAACTCAAATTCTGTTATTAGAGAGATATTAGTGATAATTACTTGATTGACCCCCAATACGAATCTTCCCGACACGGGATATAAACGCAGGGCCAATGCCGTCTTGTTATTTTGCCATCCCAGACCTGCCATTACACCTATGCCTCGAGCCAGACTTATCCCTCCAACTATCCCAATATTAGGGCTTATCCAGTAATAGGATCGAATAGCAATCCAACCCTTTTTTTCTTTTGAAGATAGCGTGTACCAAGGAAGAAGATGTCGGATTTCTGATGTAAAATACAATCTTTCTCCTGCTCTTAGACAGAAGAATAGATCCGCATTTGCGGTATGAGACACAGGAGATTCCTCCACTGTTTGGCCTTTGTAAACGATGGCCAGGGCAGCATAAAAGTTGGGAGTAATTTGTCGACTGGAGCGAAGATTGAGTTGCCATCTCTTCCATTGTTCGAAGCCAAAATACTCCATCTCTATGAATTGAAAGCTCTTGGGTGTTTTTGACCATGTGGTCATAACTCCGATACTGTTCAGTGAAAAGAGACCATACTGTTGGAGACCCATCATTGCAAACTCGGAGTGTGGATAGAAACCCAACAGGGCCGGGTGAGCCATCGGTATGGAATATCCGTCGCGTTGTTCCATAGAAAGCAATTGAATGAGTCCACGGATTTGACCGTAACCCTTAAAAGAAAGTAGCAGGAATAATATCAGCAAAGGTAGCCAACCTGTAGTATAATTTGACTGTCTCATAGTGTGGGTGTTGTTCTCCGCAAAAATAAATAAAACATTTTAAACCGAGGTATCGTTTAATCTAATAATTGTTGGAATGTACTGTTTTTATTTAAAAATATAATTATGCGTTTAAGATTTTCACTTTTACTAAGTGTTATTTTATTATTCGGTGCGTCTCAAATAGATGCCCAGAGAAGGGGGGCCAAACGAAAGAAAAAGGAACCTAAAGTGACCTTTCAGGATCGCTTGTGGTATGGGGGAGGTTTTACGTTGGGGCTATCAGGTCAAAATGGGGCGAGCATATTTGTTCTTGGTTTGAGTCCGATGGTCGGCTATAAATTTAATAAGATACTTTCTGCCGGCCCCCGAATAGATCTGACATTGATTACAGGTAGGGCACAGACTTTTGGTGGAGTGGATCGGTTTACTTACTTGGAATATGGTGGAGCGCTATTTGCACGGGCTAAGTTTCTTCGGTTTTTGTTTGTACATCTGGAAGGGGGGTATAAGAATTATGGTATACCTGTAATTACCTCAGAAGTGGAGATACGCAGATATCAGCGCAATACATTATTGGCCGGATTGGGGTACAATAGTGGGGGTGGAACTGGAAGTCTAGGGTTTGAATATCTACTGCTTTATGATTTTCTATTTCCACCGGAATCCACACAATTACCCATAGAGTTTCGAATTGGCTTCAATTACAATTTTTGATTTATTCAGGATTAAAAAGATATATAGCTGTAGAAAATATGTAATACTTTTATATTGCATATTATATATTTTTAAAGATATGAAATGGTCGAAAAGCTGCTACCATTTCATACCTAAAAAAATAGAAAGGAATGCATTCTCTCAGAAATAGAAGGGTCAAAGGGCCGGACCCATTTTAATTGCACGCTT
>JALSTN010000104.1 GCA_026983735.1 Saprospiraceae bacterium
CTAGGTCGTTCTCCTTCAGATAAGCATGTACACGATCGATCGCCACAGATATTCCCCCGGAAGCATCTATGTGATTGTCCTTAATCATAATCCGATCGAACAGTCCAAATCGATAGTTTTCAGCCCCCCCGATGGACACCGCCCACTTCTCCAACCATCGATTGAATGGAGTCGTCTTTCGGGTATCCAATATCTTGGTAGATAGCCCTTCTACTTCATCTGAAAACTGAGAGGCTAGGGTAGATATCCCACTCATTCGCTGCATTACATTGAGCAATAGCCGTTCGCCTTTCAAGAGATTGCGAGCATGACCAAAAGCCGTAAAAACGACATCCCCTTTATGAATCTCTGCACCGTCCAGGATACGAATATCTATGTGAATATTCGGCTCCAAGTATTTTAGCAGATAAACTGCAAAATCTACTCCTGCTACAACGCCATAGTCCTTAGACAAGAGTTTGGCATGGCTCTTCTTATTGGCAGGGATACAAGCCAAAGAGGTGTGATCCCCACTACCAACATCTTCGGCCAACGCTTCCTTTATAAAGTGATTAAGTGCTTCTTTAGGTGGTCGCATCTGATGAAATTATGTTATTGAAATAGTATGAAATGAAAATTAAAATTATTATCTTAAAACAAATACAGAATGGTAAATCGTATCCATCCATAAATTCATTAACTCAAATATTAAGGCGCCAGACATTGTATCTCTCCGCTATCTCAGCACCTTTTTATAGAGAAGAAAGAGATAGTCCCATCTAATAGTAACTGTCCCACCCCATCAAAATCCACACAAAGATAAAGAAAGAAAACGGGTTGCGTAGTTGAGGTCTTACCGGTATATGCTAAAATCACAAGAGGAAGCGATTTAGCCATTCCTCCTTCAAAAAACTATTCCTTTAGCGCCACGGCTTATGAAAACCGACATATAGCAACAAAAAAACGGGCAAAATGTGTATACACATTTTGCCCGGTAAAATCACTCAATCATGATTCCCAACGTTATCCACCGTGTTTACCACGTTTATTTCGTTTGTGCTTGATATAGCGTTTTGCTTTCTTTTTGCATTCTTGCCATTGTGCAAATTGCTCTTCAGAAAGGATTTCTTGTGCAGCATCCACAAAGGCAGCATGGCATTCTTTGATAGCCTGAACTCCTGTTTGTACTACATCATTCTCGCGGATAGAAGTTTTTACTGCATCCTTGAGTTGACCCAAGGCATCTTTGAGTTCTTCCTTGGATATCTCATCATTTTTAAACTGTTCTAGCAATGCTTTCCGTTGTACATTAGCCTCTTGTAGGATATCTTTTACCACACTTCGAATGTCTTTCAAGTTGGGCTTAATACAATCAACGAAGGATTTTCTAGCTTCCATCATTTGAGCGCGTTGCTCTTCATTCAGGTTTAAATCACAATGTCTTTGTTTTCCGAAGCTTTGGTCGTCTTCAGACTGTGACCAGATAGCTGGGTCTTCCGGAAAACCATCATTTACAACCTCCATTGATGTAGATTCCGTAGGAGTCGAAATCTCAGGAGAAGCAAGCTGATCGGTAATACTGTAAAATGCATCTGTCCCTACAAGGTCATCCATTCCCTGGTCCAAACTCAAATCAGGAGCGGATAAATCGGTACTGTCCTTACAAGAACTCATCCCCCATCCAATAAGGGCAATCAATAAAAAAAACTTTACACGTTTCATAATAAATAGTTTTAAAGGGTTACAAAAATAAAATGAACGGTAAGTCTTTATTCATATCTTTAAAATTTTCTAATAAATTGAAAGTAAATGTATTATAAAATTTCTGCAGCTATGTAACCGCTGCGCTCTCACATTAATTTTTTTAATTATCTTTCTGTGTGAATTTATAATTAATAAAATTCATGTTCGTTTCATATCTTTAAAATTTTCTAATAAATTGAAAGTAAATGTATTATAAAATTTCTACAGCTACGTAACCGCTGCGCTCTCACATGAATTTTTTTAATTATCTTTCTGTGTGAATTTATAATTAATAAAATTCATGTTCGTTTCATATCTTTAGTGTAGTTTTAATTCATTGCTTTAGATAGTTAGAATGTTAAAAGGTTTAACAGGCTGTTAAAAAAAGTAAGAAATCTTCACCATTTCATACCCCTCCCCTAATATATTCATAAGGAAACATGAAATTTTCATAAAAAACATTACCTTTACCAACTCATTTTTAGTCTTTCATGGTTTTATGATGTATGGAATGGAAGAAATATCTGTCGGGTAACAGGGTATAACAAAAATGGCCGGAATAACTCCGGCCAATGAAGGATCAGATAAATAAAACGCTACTTAGTCTGTTCCCTCGTGTGCAACACAAACTCGCATTTTGTTACTCGGGATAATTTGATCCCACATCGAAAAAACATGAACAGGTATCATACTCTATAGATGCTTTGAAAATCAAATACGTTGCCTGAGACTAAAACTTTTTTTGGTTGTCTTCTTCCTGAAGACAACCATTTTTTGTTTCATTATTCTATTGAAGGAGATTTGCTATAATCGGCACAAGCCATTTACTCGATCGGATTAAAAGGCAACAAATTCTAAACGAGATTTCAATTACATAAGGCAGAAGACACTTTATTGTAAATTACAAATATGGCACACCCCCTTGATAAGCGCTAATTTTCCAGCTAAAATTTATCCGATCAACTTCTTAAAGTCAAGGCAAAAAAAAGCGGCATCCTAAATTTAGGATGCCGCTTAAGTAGCCCGTAGGGGAATCGAACCCCTCTTTCCGGGATGAAAACCCGATGTCCTAACCGATAGACGAACGGGCCATATCGGATGCTTTTGCTAAAGCTCTGCAAAGATAAGAGCTTTAACATAAAGAAGAATTATTTTTTGCTCTTTTTTTTCTTTTTTTGTTGGAGAACTTGGTCTAAATACATACATCAGGACTTTTCATACTTAGTAATCACATTATTCTTAAAGGATTTCAGAGTCTCCTCCAGTTCTTCCGGAGTGAGTGAATAATCCGAAAGAATATCCTTTTGTCCCGGAAACTGTTCGATATAAATGGTCTGCGTGGGAAAGGCAAAACGAACACCCAACTCCTCGGCTAACTCTATCATTTGAAAAGTGAGCTCCTCTTTAATTTGTAGTTCCTCTTGATAGATATGGGTATTGATAAATACTCGAAAAAGAATGTCAATAGAGGAGCTACCCAGAGACTGCAGATAAATATATCTATTATCTGCTATCTTAGGGTGCAGCTCTGCAATGGTACGTAGCCCTTCCAAATAGGTCTGCAGGTAAGATCTAGGTGTATCATAAGACAGTCCAAGGGTCGTTTGAAATAAACGATAGACCCGTAGGCCTTTGTTGGTAAGTGCTTTGTTAGATATAATCCCATTGGGAATAGAAATGATAGAGGTATCGAGTTGTTGTATCCTTGTAGACCTAAAACCCACTTCTATCACCGTCCCGGCCATATCATCAATCTCTATCCAATCCTCTACCTGAAACGGTTTATCTATAAATATAAGGAGAGAGCCAATGAAATTGCGTAAAGTGTCCTGAGCAGCCAATGCCAAAGCCAATCCACCTATGGAAATACCCGCAATCAAAGCAGTAACGTTGATATCAAGGAGTATAAGAATTTTGATAATCGCGGCGACAATTATCATCAATTTGACTGCTTGATGAATAATCGGAAGTATTTGATCATCCATCTTACTTCGGGTCCCTTTGACCACCTGTCCGACAAAGGACATAATAATATCAAATATCCGATATACCAACAAACTCCACAATGCAATCACCGTTATATCCAGCCCCGTAATTAACCAAACGGAAAACCTTATGGGCAACTGTAATAAGGCAAACCCATACTTGAGGAAAGCCGTTATAAGGAGCAAACTTAATACTCGAGAAGCCTTCTTATACCGGCTAGGCAATTCGAGGTGACGCTTAAAACTCAGCTCTGAAATCCACTTGATAATCGGATTAAGAACGATATTTAAAAGGTAAAACAGAATTATTGAGAGTAGCAGGACGAATAGAATTCCCATATATTGCCACAGAAAGATTCCCATCAATTTCCGGTCATTAAATCGAGGTAAATACCGGAGTAATAGATCAGCCCCCAATGGATATACCTCCTTGTACAACCGCATAATATCGGGATAACAAGAAGGAGAGTAGTACCAAGATTGATTGATCCTTTCTAAATATATCTCCGGGAGACGCTCCGGAAAAATGGTATATCTATGTTGACCGGTTAGGCTATCTACAAAGTCAGAATTGTCAGGAATTTTATTGACTGGAACATATAAACCTTTCCCATCAAAGACACGCTTGAGCCGTATAGCCAATTCAACCCTGAAAACAGAATCTTCATGCAAGAAAGAGGCCGCTGACAAGTTGGGGTCATAATGCTTCGGATTGAGGTGGGTTAAATGATTAGTAACACATTGGTAGGGACTCTCTAAATTAGACTGTAATCTTTGGCCAAAAGTCTGAGTTCCAAACAATAAAAACAAAAAAATAGCAACACGAATAATAGCTGGCATTGTTGGTCTGTTTTATTGCTTTTAAACCCTCCAGCTGTACTATTGTTGTATATTTACCTATTTAGTTTGATGTGGCTTAATCCTTTCAAAAACTCATTCTAAACACCGTAACAAAAGAAGCAAAAATGCCCGGTAATCTATCGTAACCGGGCATTTAGCATCCTATCCCATGAATGAAAATAAACTACTTCTTTATATTATTACGTTTTTGGTATTTTTGTTAGATCCAAGTCTTGCGTAGCATTATAAGATAAAATAAAGTCCAATACACGTTTTGGGTTAAAGTGTTCTGCCCTTGACCCGGTGGGACTTTACTTTTACTTTTCTCGCCTTGCTCATATCAACCATCAATGTAGTAAATGAACTCTCTACTGGGGTCCACCAAGTACTTGCCCCATAGGTTATCTTACCACCTTTGCGCTTCCATTCTTTACCCAAAAGTGTGTATTGATTACCCTTACGGGGGTTGGGGCCGAAAACCAGAAAGTGTTGGTTATCCTTTTCGAAACTCACTGCGATTCTATCATTTTTAGGAGACGTAACGAAAACACCAGGTGTTCTTGCAGGAATAATTACCTGCTCCACTTTCTCTCCATCTATCACCTTAATCTTTCCTGATCTAATGCTCAGGTCTCCAGTTTCCGCTCTTCGAGACAACACGATATCCTGCGAGGTATAAAATTGAATCTTCTGCAATTCTGCCGGCCCCAATTTGTAGTCTTTAATTACTTCATCAGAAAGTGGTGTCAGTCTAGGGCTGCAGCTCATTGTCAATATTCCCAAGACTAAAAAAATCATTGCACGTGTCATAATTCCCTGTTTTTTTCTTAAAGAATGGCGCTTTTTAATACGCCAAAATTTACTAAGATACCTTAATAGCTAGATTCGATGTAGAAAACTAATATCAACAACGCTAATTGACATAGGAGGGATCCTCCCCAATGTTGATTTAACGACAAATTAACGCTACTTTAACAGTATTTATCAAAATCACCGGATGAACATTCACTCTTGAATACGACTTAATACGGCCTTATACCATCCTTTCCGCGATGGAAAATTCTGTAAATCTACTGGCAGATCAGGAAGTATTCCATTGTATCGATTGGAAGCATTGCATCCTATATATTCATATGCTTTAAAGGAAACCCCAGCATGTAGTTTTGAATTTGGAAGCACAAATGGAATTTTGTCAATAAATCCACTGTAGGGTTGTCCCGTCGCCTCACCTACCAGAAGGCCTCTTTGAGCATATTGAAAGGCAGATACAAAATCTGCAGCAGCAGAATAGGTCGCGTTGGATGTAAGTACATACACCGGCCCCTTGTATGCCAATGCAGAAGACGGGAGCTTTTCGTCCTTGGGGTGAAGATCTGTTATAGCCCCATTGGGTTTAAACAACAAGATCCGACCTATCTTACTAAACACTGCCAGAGGATACATATACCATTTAATAAAATGCTTCCTAATGTATTTCTTCTCCGGTCCGCTCGTTTTGATGAGGTATTTTTGATTAAAACGATAATTGGTTACATTGAGATATGGAAGCAAGATAGCCCCGTAATAAGAATTTCCTCCGCCATTTCTACTGACATCGACGAGAAGTCTCTTAATGGGGTGCCGCTGGATCGAAGTAAAGACAGAATCCAAAAAGCGCCTATACTTCTTTTCTTCAATACCCCAGAACGCATCTAGTGACAACACCCCTACCCCATTCTCTTCGACATGATAATGGTATTTTCTAATAGCCGTCTTTTTCATATACCTAGACATCGGCACAACAATCTGGACCACTTTATCCCCTCTCAAAACCCGAACATTTATACTGTCTTGAATCCTATATTTTAAAAAGAAATAGTATGAAAAATTCTCTGCAGTTCTAGCTGCTCTCTGAGAGGGAATATCAACGTAGGGAAAGCCCATCAGCTGAGCAAGATCTGAAACAGGAATCCGGTTAAGAGCGAGTAATCGATCACCAGGATGGAGTTGAACTACGTCAGAGCTACGTATTTTGATTCCTCCCTTTGAATAACTAATAGTAAACGGGAGCATCGTATTTCCGGATCGAAATTGGTCAGATAAAGACGATGCGACGGACACATTAGTATGTCCATCCTCGATAGAATTAACCAATAAACGCAAGCGAACCGACAAATCACCATCTGAGATCCTATTTGGGAGCTCTTCTATAACTTCTTCAATCCTTTTCCTCATTTCTCCCTTTGAAATATGCCGATACAAGTCCGGATGAATTTGTTCGGCTTGATCAAAAAAGAAGCTAATATCTACCTGCGCCTGACGTCTAGTAAGCACTTTCTGTGCTGATACAGTAACACAACTAATTGAGACAAGTAGGCATAAAAGTGTGATTTTATTCATTTTATTTTGGTATGAAATGGTGACTTAATTTCAGTAGGTCAGACCTATGCGATGTTTTCACATGTCCGACCGATTCATTGGTTTGTCTCATGACGCGCCGTAGAGGTAATTAGTTACAGTTAGGACTATAAGAAACTCCGAATTCAGAAATATCATTCGAGAAGAAACAAATGTTGTAAAAACGATCGTTCCCGCTCTATCCCATCGTCTAATTAACCCCCAGTGAACAAAGGAGTAAAGCAGAGATGTCATATAAATAAAAAGAATGCAATCCTTTCCCTACCCTACTGGAATTCCCGTTTAAACAAGAGGCAGAGCCTATTATAAGCCTATTTTTACATTTGGATAATAGTACCACCTTACGATAGTTTACTCGATGTGAAATATATCATTCAGTCTATCGTCTATTTCAGAATTTACTGCCGATCTCAGATCCATTTCAATACAGAAAACATTGGCGTCTTTTTCCTTAATACAATCAGGCACGGCCTCTTCATCGCCATCAATCTCTATTTCTTCAGTAACATCGACATCGTTAACATAGAACGACACCGAGTTCAATGGACACTGTCCACTTATATTATCTATTTGAACCGTGGTAAAAACAGAAGCCACGATGGTGATTTCTTTCGTAGTGACCGTAGCGCTTAGGGTCTCATATTCGCACTTCGTGTTTATTTCCTTTGCTGCGGTGTCTCTAGTAACTATCGTATTCACGAGAATTTTTTTGGTGAATTCCTGCGTTTTTTCATACTCTGTATAATCATAATTTACATTTTCTGACATTATATTTATGTGACAATCGAGTTCAAAATTAGCGCCTTTGGGAAGCGGCTTAAGAAAACGACTTTCCCCTACTGTATGTTCCTCTCCGGTGTAATAAATAATTCCTTTTGCCAGTGCTTCTTGTAAATGGGTTCTTAAATCCGGGTAGAAGTAGGTACCTCCCTGCTTCAAAGCTCGATCAAAATATGGATAAGCTTCCCTGGCATAGGTTTTAATCCTGGTCTTTTCGTAAAGTGCCATTTTTTTGGTTCCGGTTTGGAAATAGAATTGCACGATCTTCCTTTTCACTCCAATGTAAAAACTATCCAATCTAATGAATTGATCTTGGACAGCTCCTGAAGTGAGGCGGTTGGCTTTTTGTAATTTGTTTCTCAACTTACAGGTTGACTTTTCAGCTTTAATCCAGTCTTGCAAGTTATTAGATTGGAGTAGAAGGGTATTATCAGCAATGGATTGCTCGACCAATTGGTGTGCTGAAATATTTAGAACACGGAGATTTTTCTCCATATTTTTCCCATGCTTAATCTGCCGGACAGAGGATCGAAAAGCGGTAGGATAAGATCCATCCATCAAGGCTTTTTCCGGAGAGACACAGGAAAACACGAACAACAAGAACATTAATAAACATGCGTTGAGATACTTCATGATATAGTGATTATTAGTGAACAATCTATCGATAGTCGGACAGAATACACCCTGATAGGGCCTCATCACAAACAAGCTAGTATCAACATTTCGCCGATGGACTGTATTTCAACTCTGCTAAAAGTGTATCCTTGTCTAAATTAAACCTGTTGTTTTTAATAGACAAAATTGACTTTGGATAATGTCTCCGATAAGCACAACAGTTTACCTAAAACGCCAATCTATCCACTACCAAAAATATACTACTTTATAGATATGTAGATTAAAATACACTTACAGTATGAAATTTTTAACATTTCATACCAAAATAACCCGTAAAGAACATAGAATAGTTAAGATCATGTTAAGTGTAGAAGAAGCATCTATTGTATACATCTTTTAGCTAACAAAATGGCACGCCGCAATGCCGCTTCATCCACAACACCTACAGGTTGCTCTTCATCTGTAACAAGGGCGATCTGATAAATAGAAGATCTCATAAGCGATAGTGCTTCCCGAGCGGACAGATGAACATCCAGCCGGAGCACGCCCGGATCATAAAAACTGCGAATAGGTTCATTCTCCTTACAGGCTTCAATTGCCTTTAAAATTTGGTCTGAAGAGAGTACCCCTAAAAAGTGCCCGGTAGTATCCTCTCTAATAAGGAAAGCCGGGTCTTCCCCTCTTATAAAAGCTTGAATGGGACCAAGCATTTCTGCTTCAGGAGAGTAATGTTTAAAACTCGATCGATAAACTTGACGGATAGGGATAAGAGGGAGGCTATCGGATGGTTCTACTTTACTATTTCTCTTAATCGATTCATATTCCATTTTCGCTGCAAAAAAGATAAAGACTCCGATCATCATCAGCCCATAATGCTGAACACTAGAGCCATAAATAAAAAAGACAATGGCCAAAATTTGACCTACACTTGAAGCCCATTTTGTCGCTATTTCCCGACTTGTTCGCATCGAAAGAAGAGCTCGAAAAACTCGTCCGCCGTCCATGGGAAAGGCAGGGATGAGATTAAATACAAACAGTCCAATATTCATAACGAAAAGAAGAACAATGACCCCTTTGAAAGTAAGCAGTCCATCAAGCTGTTCTTTTATCTCAATAAAACTTCCTATTCCGAAAAACCATATTACCAGTAGCAACAAAAAGGCTAAGCCTACATTGACGAAGGGTCCGGCTAGGGCAATGACCAATTCTTGCTTGGGATTCTCCGGAATTCGTTCCAATCGCGCCATCCCGCCAATGGGTAGGAGAACAATATCACGGGTATGAACGCCATATCTCAAGGCTGCCAATGCATGGCCAAATTCATGCATCACGACAAAACTAAACATGGCAAATACAAGGACGATTAACCATCCCGTCTCCTCAGCGGATAGCTCTTCTGACAGGGCAACATATCCAAACCACCCCAAGATCAACAAGAAGCTCCAGTGAACCTTGACCGGGATTTGTTTATAAGTAAACAGATGCCAGGTTCCTCTCATGAGTCATAGGTTATTGAGTTAGAAGGATATGTCACTTTGGCGGCCGGAGTATCAAGGGCGCTGATGTTAATTTCAATCAAATCGCAGATGTTTTATAGTCTTTTTATTTTGGATAATCTGATGTAAGGAGTCCACCCCTATTTGAAGGTGCACTTCAGCAAAGTTTTTTGTAACGTTTTGATCGCTTTTGTCTGTTTTTACCCCTTCCGGAACCATTGGCACATCTGAGACAAGTAAGAGCGCACCGGCAGGAATTCCATTATGAAATGCGGTAGAGAAAATGGTAGCGGTCTCCATATCTATAGCCATTGCGCGAATGTCGCGAAGATATTGTTTAAAATCCTCTTTATATTCCCAGACTCGGACGTTGGTCGTATAAACCGTTCCCGTCCAATAGTCCTGTTTGTATTCTCTAATAGTCGTAGAAATAGCCTTCTGCAAGGCAAATGCAGGAAGCGCAGGAACTTCCGGTGGAAAATAGTCATTGGAGGTACCCTCTCCTCTAATCCCTGCAATGGGAAGAATTAAATCTCCCACTTTCAATTTCTTTTTAAGACCACCACACTTACCGAGAAAGAGAATAGCCTTTGGTGAAATGGCTGAGAGTAAGTCAACAATGGTAGCGGCATTGGGACTTCCCATACCAAAATTGATCATCGTTATATCCCCTGAGGTAGCACTTCGCATTGCTTTTGATTCCCCGTAAATTTTAACTTTAAAATGCGATGCAAAGACCTCTAAGTAATGATCGAAGTTGACCAGTAAAATATAATGTCCAAATTTTTCAATTGGCATCCCGGTATATCGCGGCAACCAATTCTTTGTAATTTCCTCCTTCGTCAACATACTACAATAATTTATCAATGGTACGTTTGGCCTTAAAGAATGTTCGCAATAGACGACTACTTTCCTGCTGCATAACACCATAAGCCAACTGAGTAGAAGGATGCAATACCTCCTTCCCATATCTCATAAAACCCTGCTTATCATCTCCCGCTGCATATACTATTCTCCCTATCTGGGCCCATTTTAATGCCCCGGCACACATCAAGCAGGGTTCTAGGGTAACAAACAATGTGCAATCTTTCAAATACTTTGACCCTAGATAGTCCGAAGCAGCAGTAATTGCCATAATTTCTGCATGCGCTGTAACATCCTTCAATTGCTCTGTTCGATTGTAGGCACGGGCTATAATATGGTGATCCAGGACGATTACAGCACCTACTGGAATCTCGTCTTCCTCAAAAGCCATCTGGGCTTGCTTCATCGCTTCTCTCATAAAATGATTGTCATCAAAAACAGTAAACATTATCCTACATTTTAATCCAAAGTTAACCCCACCCCCAATAAACTCACAATCACTTCCCAAATCGCTTAACAAGAGCGGGCAATAAAAATAAATCCGCCAATAAGGCAAATAACACGGCAGAAGAGCAAAGCAACCCAAACTCCCGCAAGGTCTCTACCCTACTCATCACAATAATCATAAATCCCATCACCAAAGATAAGGAAGTAGTTATGACCGCCTTACCTGTAAAAAGCATTGCACGGTTCATAGCTGCTTTTGGATTTATCTCTACTTGGCGAAATCGCTGATAATGAAAGAGAAGATGAATCGTATCATCCATCGCAATACCCAACATAATAGGAGCAATAATGGAGTTCCCCGCTTCGAGATTGACCCCTAATACATACATAATGATAGCCAACATTAATATGGGAAACAGATTTGGAATAAGCGCTAAAATAGCAATGCGAACACTTCTAACGAAATAAAACAAGATGAGAAATGCTATGAAAAATGCTCCCAAAAAGGAACGAAGTTGGCTGGTATAGATATAATCTACCATCTTAACATACAAGGGAGAATACCCTTTGACTTCCATCTTAACACCGGCTGCCATAAGTCCGGATTTCCGATAAATGCTGTCCATCTTATGATGCAAATCGACATAGTCGTTGGAACTCATCATCCGTACCTTGGATATCATGGTTGTCCGGAGCTTGTCCCTACTCATCATATTAAAAATCGGAGTGTCGTTTTTATCCGTATCAAAGGAGGCCAAACTGCGATTGACATTACCTGCCATCATCAATTGGACACCTGAACTCCGTAAGATATAATCCTTAACATCTACAACAGATACGGGGTACTGAAGAATTCCTGCTTGTTGCACTCCACTTTCAAAGGCTCTCAACCCCTTCAATTTATTCGGCTTAATAATCCGCTTATCATCCGTACTGACAAAATTTATAAAAAACATTATTCCTCCCCCCATCGTCTCCTCTATAAATTCCAAATCCTTTTTATACTTGCCCTCCGCCAGAAGATTTCTAGAGTCATTATCAATAATAACATGGGGCACTGCCCAGACCCCAAAGACAAATATCCCTGCAAACATCACCAAGAGGGCGGGACTATATCGCTCAGTAACGTTGTTAATCCAATGTAAAATCACATCAACATCAAGATGTATTTTTGCAGCCTTACGAAAGTCCCCAGTCCATCTTTTCTCCCCTAAAATCATCAGTCCAATCCCAGTTACAACATAAGCTGAAACAAAGGCAATAGACAATCCCAAAGCTGAGAATACCCCCAACATCTTAAGAGCGGGCATCACGGTTAAATACAGTGCCAGATAGCCTACCATTGTGGTAAGCGTAGTAAAGAGACATGGAGTAAAGGAAGCCTTGAATGCCTCTAAAATACGCGATTTGATCGTGTCTGCCTTCGTCAGATGAAACGTGTTGAGGATGTGTATCGTATCACTCAAACTGTACACCATTAATATCGTAGGTACAATAATCGTCATCGAGTTCATCTGAAACCCCAGATAGGCATATATCCCAAAAGTAACCAACACGGGAACGATTACAGAGCTCAATGCCAACAATAAATACCGCAAATCCGGCAAGAATACCAAAAGAACAAATAATATGATGATAATCGCCAGTAGTGAAAAAGTAAACGCCTCTCTTAGTACTATCTGATTAATTGCTTCATTGATGACAGGAAACCCACTCAATTTGTAATCTTTAAAATATCTATCCAAAACCCCTCTTACATCTGCTACAATGTGATGACGATAGGGCTTTAGGGCTTTCGTCGGACGCAATTGGAGATAAAGGGCGGCATAATGATGTGTGCTGTCCATCAAATGCCCTGCCCCACTAGGCAATTCCTTAAGTTTCCTTGCCAACCTTTGGGGAGAAATCCCTGGAGAAAAAACAGGTTTTAACACGATTTTACTCCCTATCAACCTAGGTTCCTGAATAGTAGCTAAACTCAATCCGGAGTGAACATAAGGCAGCTGTTCCAACTGAAGCTGCGCTTGATAGAGTCGGCGTACAAAACTCGTATCAAACACATCCGTCGAAGAGGGGATAAGTGCCATAACGATCTCATCACTTCCTTGAGTTTTTTGAAACTCGAGGTATTCCTGGTAATGCGGATCATCTTCCAAAAACCAAATGTCAATAGAATTATCCGACTCCATCTTAGTCACGATCGACCACCCACCTAGTAAAACCAAGGCCAACACCCATCCTAACCAGCCCTTATAATGGTCGATTATATTTCTAAAAAACCACTCCATGGCGACAAAGGTAGAACAGATACCCGAATATCAAATAAAATCCAATAATTTAGCGGCGTAAAATCGCAAATCTATTCGCTGACCTTTGAAAATACTGATCGTAATACCCCGCTTTTATCCACTTGAGACACCTAGAGCATATCGCTGGAGTACACTTGCTATTCGTCTAGCTCAATTGGGGCATGAAGTTCATGTTTTTACCGGTACTATCCCCGAAAGTCCACAAGAAGAGATATGGAATAGTATTCGTATTCTTCGCGCGGGGACCGCCTCAATTAAAGACCTTTTATCCGGCGCATCCACACGGCTTACCAAAGCAGGTATGCCTTCTTTAGCTACTCAGATCAAAAGTAAAGCGATAGAAATACACCAGCGATTCCTCCAACCCTTTTATTTTCCGGATGTGTATTTCCCTTGGTTAAAGACGGCCCGTAATGCTTTCGAACAGACTTTGGGCGAACATACATTTGATGCTGTCATCACTGTAGGACTTCCCATGAGTGCGCACCTTTGGGGGCTAAGAGCCAAATCTTCCTTTTCCGATATGAAATGGTTGGTAGATATGGGAGATCCGTACCAAATAGGGTCCGCGCAGAATACCTGGATTTTTCAAAATAAAAGACGTCGACTAGAACAAAAAGTCCTAAGGTCCTGTGATGCCATCGCCGTAACCAATCGAGGCTTGAAGCAAGCCCTGTCAGATGGCCTTGAGGAATTAAAACAAAAAGTGCATGTCATATCACACTTTTCGGACCTACCACCTGCTAACACAAAGAAGACACCTACTAAAGGTCTAGGGCATCTCCTCTATTTTGGAAGATTTTATCAACGACTGCGACCTGCTAAGGATTTTTTTGACACCCTATATCGATTCAATTCAGCACATCTGGAAGACCAGCGATTAGAGTTGGATATCTACGGACCCACCGGTTCATTTCTCACATCGAAGTCATGGAAGAGACTAAAGAAAGAGGCGCATTATAATGGAGAGGTCTCCCGTCTGGAACTATCAAAGCTCATATTACCCACTCGCTCTATTGCCTTAATTATCGGCAATGCATCCAGCACCCAGTTGCCTAGCAAAGTCTTTGATATGGCTGCATTGGGTCTACCTATCTTGTACTATTATTACTTAGAAGAGGATCCCGGATTGAAATTATTACAAGATATCAACTACCCCGGATTAATGCCTCTACAACATGGTGATGAAATATCGCTCCATGAAATCCGGAGAGCTTTAAACGAAAAAGCATTAGCTAGCCCTCCCCCTCTGCCCTCCAGCCATTTCATAACAGAAGAATATCTCAAATTGATACAATAACCCCTTTTTCCACCAGGAATATCCTAAAAACTCTTAAATTGTTTTACCTTTAGGCAGCAAATACACGCTATTGTAGCATTAATAGTAAAATAGAATACATTAATAGTAAAATAGAATAGATGAAGGGAATAATTTTAGCTGGAGGGCTGGGAACTAGACTATACCCACTTACTATGGCACTGAGTAAACAGCTCATGCCTATCTATGACAAACCGATGATCTATTATCCACTGTCCTCTTTAATGATGGCGGGGATACAGGATATTGCTATCATCTCTACGCCTCAGGATCTACCTAATTTTGAAAAACTATTAGGAGATGGTTCCCAGTTAGGGCTTCAATTGACCTATATCCCCCAATATGAGCCCAATGGACTTGCTCAAGCTTTTGTATTAGGAGAATCCTTTATAGGCAAAGAAGATGTTGCTTTGATACTAGGTGACAATATATTTTACGGGGGGAACTTAAAAGAACGTCTAGGCGCGAGTAAACACCCTAAAGGGGGGATCATTTTCGCTTACCAAGTCTCCGATCCTCAACGATATGGCGTCGTCGCTTTTGACTCCTCTTTCAAGGCAACATCCATCGAAGAAAAACCCACAAACCCAAAATCTAACTTTGCCGTACCGGGATTGTATTTTTATGACAATAGTGTAGTCGAAGTAGCCAAGAATCTTCGACCTTCGGCACGTGGAGAATATGAGATTACGGATGTCAACAATTATTATCTACAAAGGGGAGAATTGGTCGTACAACAATTGGGTAGAGGTGTGGCCTGGTTAGACACCGGCACACATGAATCTTTGATGCAAGCCAGCCAGTTTATTCATGTCATCGAACAACGACAAGGTTTAAAAATAGGCTGTATCGAAGAGGTCGCTTATGAAAAGGGATTCATAGACCGTGATCAGTTGCTTCAACAAGCCAAGAGATTTGAAAAAAGTCAATACGGACAATACCTATACAAAATTGCTAAATAAAGACAAAATTCAGTGCAATACAAACCTTTAAACATATCCTTATGAAAAAAATGCCATCTCTATTCATCTCAGCAATACTCATGCTCTCCTTAGTACAAGTACAAGCTCAGAATCATCCGAACGCGGAAATGTTAGACTTTATTCTCAAAGAAAAGGTTCATTTTCAACACCCTTTGGATTTATCAGAAATAGAAAACACAGATACCAAGATCCATCCTAATGTAATCCTTAGAGATGGCAAAGAGCGAAAGATGACCGCTAACACTTCACGAAGTTTTTCTGAAGGAGAGCCCATGATCGCCATCGATCCCAATGACCCCAATAAAATGGTCATGAGTTATATGAAATTGGGAGGGGGTAGTCTTGTTATGCCGGTATATCACTCTGAAGATGGTGGGCAAACCTGGACCCAATCTTCTTTCTCCACCCTAACTGCCATCCGGACAGACAAAGAGACCTCCGGACAACAATTACTAGGAGGCGGAGATCCGGTATTGGCCTAT
>JALSTN010000105.1 GCA_026983735.1 Saprospiraceae bacterium
AAAATAAGCAGATTTTCGAGGAAGCCTGGCGTATGCTAAAAGCGGGGTTCTACGATCCGGAGTTTCATGGGCAAGATTTTATCGCACTTAAGCATATCTATGAGCCCTTGGCTTTATCCTGCGATGCAAAAGAAGATTTCAGTTATGTGATCAATCAGATGTTAGGGCAGCTTAACACTAGTCACATGGGATATTACGATAAGTCTAAGAAAAAACTGCAGAAGGAGAATACAGGCTTGCTGGGTGTCGAGTTGGAACCGGTCTCTCAAGGACTAAGTGTTCGATATGTGATGTACAATAGCCCTGCTGATCGACCTCCCACCTCTCTACAAGTCGGCGATGTTATTACTGCTATCAACAAGAAAAAGATCAGCTCTGAAGAAAATATCTATAGACTGCTGAGCGGAAAAGCCAACGAACGGATTTTATTGGATATTCTCAGAGGTGGTACGGCCAAAGAGATTGTGTTACGGCCTGTATCTTCTCTGCGTCAAGAGCGATATGAAGCATGGGTCAAAAGAATGCAAGGATTGACGGACAGCCTGAGCAATGGTCGGTTAGGATATATTCATATACAAGGTATGAACTGGTCCAGTTTTGAACGATTCGAACGCGAACTTATGGCGAGTGGCTATGGTAAGGAGGGGATTGTTATAGATGTTCGAAACAATGGCGGGGGATGGACGACGGACATGTTAATGGCCGTACTCCATGTAGAGCAACACGCATATACTATACCGAGAGGGGCTACAAAGACCTTGAAAAAGCATGCTAAGTTCGATGAGTATTATCCGTATTCTGAACGTTTGATCTTTCCTCCTTTGATGAAGCCCTCCATCGCTATTTGCAATGAAAGCAGTTATTCCAATGCGGAGATATTTTCTCATGCCTATAAGAATTTAGGTATCGGCACTTTGGTAGGAGTACCTACCTTTGGAGCTGTTATATCTACAGGCGCTTATCGGTTGGTAGACGGCTCCCTGGTGCGCATGCCCTTCCGGGCATGGTATGTTAAAAAGACCGGTTTAAATATGGAAGGTTTCCCTGCTGTGCCCGATTTGATTATCAAAAATCCCCCTGATGCCAAATGGACAAATCATGACCTTCAATTAGAAGCATCCATCAAGACATTATTAAAGCAGATAGATCAAAAAAATAAAGGTAAGTAATAATAAATCTTATTAACATGGAATATGGAATACTATCGGTATTACCCCCGTTGTTGGCTATTATATTGGCCATTCGGACAAAACAAGTATATGTCTCCCTCACCTTTGGTATTGCGCTCGGGTGGTTAATACTCTCGGATTGGAATCCTTGGAAAGGCTTTTTGAACACAGTTGAGGGGTTTGTCCAGGTTTTTTCTTCCGCAGGCAATACAAGGACGATCATGTTTAGCGCATTAGTGGGAAGTCTGATTATTCTAATACAGCGCTCAGGAGGTGTTCATGGATTTATAAATAGGGTGGAACAATACTTGGATCGATTCGAAGGAGACGATATAAGACACAAGAGGAGGATTGTTCAGATGTTGGCTTGGGGTATTGGAGTAATAGTATTTGTAGAAACGAGTATTTCTTCTTTGACCGTGGGAACTTTGTTCAGACCTATATTTGACAAGTTGAAGATCTCTAGAGAGAAGCTGGCGTACATCGCAGATGCTAGTTCTGCTGCTGCCTCCATTATGATCCCTTTTAATGCCTGGGGAGCTTTCATTATGGGATTGCTTTTGACCCAAGGATTTAATGAACCCTTTACCGTACTGTTCCATTCTATGCTGTACAACTTTTACCCGATTTTGACCTTGTTGATGGTCCCGGTATTGGTATGGTGGACGTTGGACTTTGGGCCAATGCAACGAGCTGAAAAACGAGCACATACGACAGGTAAAGTTATAGCAGATGGTGCAAAACCGATGATAAGTGAAGACCTTCTTCATGTTCAACCTATAGATGGACAACCACGAAGAACCATGAATATGCTTATTCCCATCGGAGTCATGGTTGGGATGATGCCTGTCATGTTGGCGATCACAGGCTGGCAAGAGGCTATTCAAGTTAATGAAGGGGCAAGTGGTTTTTCTTTACTTTTGACTGCTATCGGAAAGGGCTCCGGCTCAACATCCGTCTTAATCTCTGTAATTATTGCGATTTCAACTGCGATGCTACTTTACATTATTCAAGGGATAATGCCGTTCTTAGAGATGGTCGAGTTATCCATTAAAGGAATATCCAATATGATGCCGTTAGCGCTTCTTATGATGCTTGCTTTTGCTATAGGCGCAGTATGCAAGTCACTCGGTACCGGTCAATATGTCGCAGATGTCGCCAAGGAGTGGTTAACCCCGGGATTGGTTCCTGCGATCGTGTTTGTCGTTAGTGCCTTTATTGCTTTTTCGACCGGAACATCTTGGGGGACTTTTGCCATCATGATCCCTATCGCTGTACCGATGGCACACACGATGGATATTAATGTTTATATGGCTATTGCCGCCGCATTGGGTGGAGGAGTCTATGGAGACCACAGCTCTCCGATATCCGACACGACCATAATATCCTCAATGGCATCGGCGAGTGATCACATCGATCACGTCAACACTCAATTGCCCTATGCATTGTTAGCCGGAGTAGTGACGGTATTATTTTATATATTATTAGGATTTATAGGGGTGTAAGGAGGAGGTATGAAATGGCTGGATATCTAATTCATTTGGATTGTTGAATATCGCCCATTAAATAACAGATTAAGTAGGCAATTCATTACAATCCGGGATTCTTATTTGGTAAGAAAATGTAATTCCCCTATTGTTAGGAAATACTTTATATGCTCATCAGCTCAATAGCTTTCATTCAAATTCTCATTTGGACCCAGGTGTAGCAAAGTTTGGTTATTGGCCTTAAGCAGTTTTTTGTGTTAAAGTGTATCCCCTATATGTCCTTATGTATTGCAGTTTTTATGAAATGTTGTTTAAATGTCACTTTGATGATACTATCAAAAAACAATACATCACAAACGAGCGTTATTTGTAAATGTTAAATCAATAACCTTTCAATTAATAAATAAAAAAGTATGGGACTACATCCAAGCAAATTTAAAATCAGTGGAAGCATTAGGATTCTAATCGCTATTTTATTACTCAATTTAGTATGGTCTTGTGCCGAGCATGAGACAAAGATAAGCCACCATGGAGATAGTAAAAGTCACAAATTTGGAGAGGCATGTATGCAATGCCATGTTTCAGGAGGGCGCGCAGAGGGCAATTTTGTTGTTGCAGGAAGTGTAGTAGATTCTAGCAATGGAGCCCCTTTCCCCAATACCACGATTCATCTGTTTTCAGAGTTGAACGGAAAAGGGAAAGAAATAGCGACAATAGAGGTGGATGAACTTGGTAATTTTTATACTACGGCGGACATCAATTTGGATCAAGATATCTATCCTGCGATTGAGAATGCGTCCGGCCAAATGAATTATATGACGATTAAACTTCCTACTGGAAATTGCAATTCTTGTCATGGAAACACTACGAGACCTATCTGGGCCAA
>JALSTN010000106.1 GCA_026983735.1 Saprospiraceae bacterium
GCCCTACTTTATAGTCTCTCATCGGGTCTTTCGTTAACTTTAGGAGGTAGGTAGGTCGTGCCTGGTGGTCTACTATTTGGGTAGCTAAGGGAATTTCCAAACTACTGTAAGTATCTATAAAATATCGACCCCCATCAGCCATTTGATACCTGTGCATTCCCTCCTCTTTGGTTAAATCTTGCACATCCGCCTTATCAAGTGATGCTTTATACAAGTGATTGTTCAGTCCACTTGTGTCAGTTCCGACTAAATAAACATGTGTTTTCGCTCGGTTCAAACCCAATATTTGTAAGACTTCCCATTTCCCATAAGTTATTTGCCCCAATAATTTTCCTTCTGTCGTATACCTATAAAGATGCATGAAACCATCTCTTTCGCTAAACCATAGAAATTGTTGGTGGTTGCCAGGTATAAACCATGGACCGTGTTCCGGTTCTACATACTTCGGATGTTTTTCTTCAAATAGTGTCTTGATTCGTTCCCCTGTCGATGCATCATATTGATTGAGCTGGAGATGGTTTTGTTCACGATTGAGTTCGGCAAGATAAATGTACTTTCCCTTCGGGCCCCAGGTTAAGTTGGTTATAAAATGATCCTTCGCCCCTGTCGTCTTTAGAAAGATGACCGTGTCTTTGGATATCTGATATACTCCGGCTTTATCGTATTCGCTTTTACTCCCAGCCATAGGATATTTTATTGCCTGAAGCTGAGCGGGTGTTGTGGTGATATCAACCAATGGGTAATCCGGCACATCAGATTCATCTTTTTGATAGAAAGCGAGATTTTGTCCATTAGGCGACCAAAATGTGCCCTTCACTATTCCAAATTCTGAGCGGGCTATGGCTTGTCCACTTACGATATTGTGATCTTGGTTTTGTGTTACTGCTATTGTATCGCCCTCTGCCTTTTGGATGAATAAGTTATTCTTTCTTGTGTATGCGATATGTCCGGAAGCTCGACTAAAATCAGCATTTTGACCTTTGGGTATCCGGGTCCATTCGAATCCTTTCTTTGACTTAATATTCCATTTGTAGTAGTGCCCTCCTTTTCTGAAATAAAAATTGAACTGGTCTAACCAATTAATTCTAGGAAAGCGCTTGATCTCCATCGCCAATCCATCTGCTAGGTTTTGTACTCCCAAAGCAGTGTCTATTCTATGAAATGGGTATCCACGTTTGAGTAAATATAGGCCATCCTTGGATAGGTAGGATACTGTATCGGTCGATGGGACCCATTGTAGATTGGCAATTCCCCGTGGATACAATTTTCTAAATCGCTGCACGATTGCATCCTCTAAAGTCAAGGTCTTTTTCTGTGCATTTAGGTTGCCTATGATTCCATTTAAGAGTAGCAATGTGAAGCACACACCGAGCCATTTTGAGCCCAATGCTTGCATTGTAAAATTGTAATTTACACTTCTTCTATTATTAGATGCATGAATGCCACTGGTCGAATTGACTGTTTGGGGGGTATGAAATGGTTGACCGTTCATTTTTTATCTAGAATTTTGTCCTTGAATGAATATTTGTTTTAACTGTCAAAATACTCTTTGATCAAGTATATGACAGTGATTTTATTGGTAACTCCAACCCTACTTTTCCTTCTTCAAAGCCCTCGTTCTCAGGAAACGAAAAGCATCCAATGAGCCAAGCCTTACGTATTGGTTCAAGAAGGAGTTTGATTGAGGGAGCGAATTTACGTAGAATTCTACAATTTAGAGGGGCCTGAGCTACTACATTGTCAAAGGGAGGGCTTTTTATGATAGAAATGTACATGTCTATCAATATTTATAATAATACAACAGATGGATAAATCGCTTAAATGAGCAGATAAAGGTTGATTTTATTAGTTTGGGTTACTTTTGTGTCATTACAATAGCATAAAATATATATTTAGAGTATGGTGTCATCCGGATATTTGAGGAGTAATTTGCTTGAAAAATATAGAGTTAATCGGAAAAGCGGGATTAGGATTGCACTGTATGTATTAATGGCATTCCTGCCCCTTACCATTTCATGCCAGACCCTACGGCTTGTTCATACACTGGAGGATAGAATTAGGGAGACTTCGGGCTTAGTGTACCTCGATGGCAGGCTCATTACGCATAATGATTCTGGAAATAAGGCTTACCTGTACGAGATCGATACGGCGACAGGAAAGGTGATATCAAGGACAAAGATCAAAGGTGCGGACAATGTCGATTGGGAGGATATATGCAAGGATGAAAAGTACATATATATAGGTGACTTTGGGAATAACGGCGGAGATCGACAGGATTTAACCATTTATCGAATAGAGATTAAAGAATTTTTGAAGCATATGGATGGAAAGGTATCTTCTGATAAAATTCGTTTTAAGTACCGAGAACAGTTGGATTATACCTACAGAAAGCATCATCATAATTTTGATGCTGAAACGCTTATATCCTATCGGGATAGTCTCTATATCTTTTCTAAAAACTGGGCCAATCACAAATCGTATATTTATCGTCTTCCGAAGCATCCGGGCACTTACACTCTAACCCGAATCGATAGTATTGAGGCGAATGGTCTAGTGACCGGTGGAGTTTATGATGATCAGCGCCGGGCTATTCTCCTAACAGGATACCTCTCTTATAGGCCTTTTGCGATAGAGCTACCGATAGTGGAAGGTCAGCCTTTTTCTTTTATTCCTCTCAAACGCTATCCACTGGCAGCACCGGTTTCATTGCAGACGGAAGGTATTGCGCTCCTGGGGAATGGGCGTTACTATATCTCCGGTGAAGAAGATTGGCAAGGGCACCCAGCCTCTCTTTATACCTTTTCTCCTCCTGTAATAACATCTATTGAACACCCAATCACTAATCAAGTGGGGGTGCTTTATCCCAATCCGACCCATGACCGAATAAGAGTTAGGGCTCAGGATCCGGTCTTGCTATCCCTCTATGATAAATCGGGAAGTCTTCTTATAAAGACAAATGATTTGGGGATTGATTTGGCTAAATATCCACCGGGAATCTATTTTTTACATGTTCTCAATAAGCAAACCATGAAGGATACCACCCTTTCATTTGTCAAAGAATAGGGAGGAGCGAAATGAGTAAAATAACATTATTTATAGCCATCAATTTCAGCGCTAAACAGAACTATTGAATTTTTGACATTCCTTTGGAATCTAGCTCTTCTAAATGACTGAAAAGGTCAAAATTCGGAGATCGTAGGACAGTCGATTCTTCCAAAATAATACGTTATCCCAATCGTAAAAATAGAGAAGGCGTCTTTCTCTTTTGGACTGCCTCGCTGATATCCGGCTTGACCGATTTCAGGGTAATCCTCAGAAGGTATCGAAGGGTCGGACAAGTCCACAGCTATCTGTCCCCGACGAGATTGTAGAAGCGTTTTGTCGGGATATACAGTACTCACATCGTCGAGATAATCCGTCCAGGTCTTATGAATTAGTACATCAAAATTCCAGGTCCATTCTCTGGAGATATTGTATTTTATTCCACCCCCAAAAACATAAGCTCCACTCACCGTAAAATAAGCATCATTTTGACCTTCTGTGGTCAAGGGGGCTAATCGGACCCATTGGCCGTTGTATTTTGCTCTGGGATTAAAGCTAAAAATGGACAATCCCGCTGAAAGGTAAGGAGAGAATACATCCGTATAAGTGCCATGAAATAAAGGTAAAAAATTAAATTCATAAACCGCAGAAAAATCAAAAGTATGGGAAGTAAAATGTAGGTTTCTGACCCTTTGATAATTATTGAGTGCTTTGCTGTCATCTCCTCGAAGAAAGCCATAAGAGGCCTGTGCTCTTATCGCTGTCCGCGTATTGAAATTGTATCTTACTTGTAGTCCGGCAGCCGGACCGATTTGGGTGAGGTCATAGTGCGGGTTGAGATCTCCAAAATAATTGGCAATGCCGAGACCTCCACCGATCTCCCAGCCCTTTTGAGCGATCGCTCCTGTGTAGGTTAACAGCAGGGCACCGACGATAAAAATCCACCGGGAAGAGGATAGCCAATGGCTTCTTATCCGGTCAGTGGAGGAGGAACTATTCATATGCGAAGATTCATTCTTTTCTAAAGAGGTGCAAAAATATACAAAGAAAAATAAACGGATTAAAAACTGTTGTTGAAAACCAGTGGGAAATCACAAGTCTAGCTCTATTTGTATCATTTACTCTTCCTAACAACGCATATTCTATCTATTTTGATATTTTCAAATGCATGTTTTTGACTCCCGAACGATCCAGAGAGGTAAAGATTCAAAGCCAGAAAGGGGTAGAACCTATATCTTTGCATCTACGAGTAACAATTCACTATTTTCAAACGTTTATTAATCTCCACCCAGATTGATAGATTTATCGTACTTTTGGCGCTCTTATAGAACCATAACCCAACCTTTTGCATCGGGTTGTAGTCCATTAAGATGCCAAACAGATTAGACAAAATAAATAAAAATGAATATAAAGGGACTTAATCTATGGCTGCCGTTGACCTTATTGATGGTCATCGGGGTGCCATTTCATACCCCATCTTTATACGCTCAAACCACTTCAGATTCTACCTTGGTCATCGATTACTCCAATCCTAAGGATTATGAGATTGGCAGTGTAAAAGTCGAGGGAAATAGATTTAGTGATGACCGGGCCATTATCGGGATTTCGGGTTTGAAGGTGGGAAAGAAAATTAAAGTACCGGGGCCGGATATTACAAGTGCACTCAAGGCGCTTTGGAAAATCAAACTGTTTACGGACATCTCGATCGAAGCGGCAAGTGTTCAGGCAGATATTATCCATCTACTCATTAAGGTCAAAGAGCAACCACGACTCTCAGGATACGCTTTTAAAGGGGCCAAAAAAGTCCATCACGATGACTTGAAGGATGCAGTAAAACCCTTTTTGATAAAAGGAGGAATAGTATCTGATAACTCGCTGCAAAATGCAAAAAACGCTATTCGGGATTACTACATTGAAAAAGGCTATTTGGACGCTTCCGTTACGGCCAATGCCGTTGGAGATACCTTGCGCCCCAATGCTGTTAAACTCGTTTTTGATATCCATCGCAATAAACGAGTGAAGATTAGAGAAATTCATTTTGAAGGCAACAGCGCTTTTAGTGACAGGAAGCTGCGCAAGAAAATGAAAAACACACACACGACGGCTAAGGTGTTTGCCAAATCTAAATTTATTAAAGACGACTACGAGGAGGATAAAAAGAAAATCCTCGAATTCTACAATAAAAATGGTTATCGGGATGCTCGGATTACCGGCGAGGGTATCTGGAGAGATGGAGAGGGTCGAATGCATATTAATCTAGTCCTGCAAGAAGGGCCACGCTATTTCTTTAGGAATATTGCTTGGAAGGGCAATACGCTTTATGATAGTGCTTATCTAACCCGAATTTTGGGTATTGAAGAAGGGGATGTTTTTGACTCTGAATTACTGAAAAGCCGCTTGAGTTTTAGTTTGGATGGACGAGACGTAAGTTCTCTGTATATGGATGACGGGTATTTGGCTTTTAGAGCCGAGCCTGTTGAAGTAGCCGTGGATAAAGACTCGATTGATGTCGAAGTGAGAATTACGGAGGGACCTCAATTTACCATCGGAGCTGTGCGAATAGCAGGCAATGACCGGACGCATGAACATGTCATTCGAAGGGAACTGAGAACGCGCCCGGGGCATAAGTTCTCGAGGAGTGATATCATCCGTTCACAGCGGGAGATTATCAATCTCGGGTATTTCAATCCGGAAAATCTCGGCATTAATACACCGATTAATCCCAGTCAGGGAACGGTGGATATAGAGTACAATGTAGAAGAGCGCTCCTCTGACCAGTTAGAGTTATCTGCTGGATATGGATTTGGAGGATTGTTCTTGACCTTTGGATTGGTGTTTAATAACTTTTCAACGCGCAATATCACCCAAAAATCAGCCTGGAATCCGCTACCTCAAGGCGACGGTCAAAAGGTACAAGTGCGGGTGCAGACGAACGGAAGCTATTATCAGACCGTCAATCTTTCCTTCATCGAGCCTTGGCTAGGAGGTAAAAAACCGAGGCAATTCACTACTTCGGGATACTATACCAAATTTGGGGGTGGCTTTACTTCCGGATTTTTTCAAATCATCAATGGTACCATTGGCCTAGGATCCAGGTTGTCCTGGCCGGATGATTATTTTTTCACTAATACGACGCTGAACATACAGAACCTCAAACTGAATAACTATCCCAACACGAGTTTTTACTTTAATAATAAGCGCGTAGATGAGGGTTCCTTCAATAACTTCTTTATCAAGCAGACGTTCTCTCGAATTTCGACCAGTGATCCTCTGTTCCCCAGAAGTGGATCCAATATTTCATTGAGTATTCAGCTGACGCCCCCTTACTCCCTTTTCAAAAAGGATTATAATCCTTCAGACTTAACGGTGCAGGATCGTTTTAGATTTTTGGAATACCACAAATGGCGTTTCAATGCGGATTGGTACTTTAGTATAATAGACAAACTGGTCGTGCGCTCTGCGATTAAAACCGGCTTCCTGGGATATTATAACAAGAAAGTGGGGACGCCACCGTTTGAGCGCTTTAGGCTTGGTGGAAGCGCCTTCAATCAACAGACGACAGGGGTCGGGTTATTGGGGATAGATCTGATTACGCTTAGAGGATATGAAAAGCCGGAAGAAGTGATTGCCAAGACGGCTACTGAATTTGCCGAAGTGCCCCAAGGCGATGCCTCTATTTTTACGAAGATGACACTTGAATTGAGGTATCTGTTTACCTCTAGTCCTTCCGCCACGATCTACGGATTGGCCTTTGTCGAGGGGGGCAATGTGTGGAATAGTTTTAAAGAATACAACCCCTTTAGCCTCAAGCGTTCCGCCGGTGTTGGATTCCGTGCCCAATTGCCCATGATCGGACTTATAGGGGTGGATTATGGATTTGGATTTGACAAACCTTGGCTGGATAATTCGGCTTCTTCCTTTAAGAGTTATGGAGCTTTGAACGTGGTCTTTGGTTTTGAACCGGAGTAAGGTATATACCTAAGCGCATATCTTGAGTTGGATGAGGTATGAAATGGTTGCGTGCTTACATATCTTTTAGACGTTCCCAAGCATTTTGTGCTTCTGTATCTTCTAGCAGCTGTAGGTAGTTATAGTACCTTAATTCGCTGATATATCCCTCTTCTACTGCTTTTTTAACCGCACACTGAGGCTCGTTACGATGGGTACAGTTGGAGAATTTGCACATTTGAGCGTATTGAAAGATCTCCCTAAAATTATGAACGATATGTTCAGGTTCCAGATGATTGAAGGTAAGGGTTTTTATTCCGGGCGTATCGATGATTCTCGTCTTTTCATTCAGGTCAAACATCTCTGCAAACGTCGTGGTGTGTTGTCCCTTTCCGGTATAGTTTGAAAGAAAATCCGTTTCCAGATCTAATTTAGCATCTAATCGATTGATAAGTGTTGATTTACCGACACCGGATTGTCCTCCTATCAGTGTTGTTTTACCCTCTAAATTAAGGAGTAACTCAGGTATTCCGTCTCCTGATTCTGCAGATACCAAAAGCGTTTTATACCCGATATCGGTATAAATGTCACGGAGATATTCATACATCGCAAAGGCATTTTCATCATACAGATCCGCTTTATTAAAAACGATCAAAACAGGTATTTCATACGGTTCAGTCATCATGAGGTACCGGTCTATAAAACCCTGTTTGAGTTTGGGTTGGAGTATAGTAGCAATAAGGGCCGCCTGATCCACATTGGATGCGATGAGATGTAGAAAATGTTTTTTTCTGGGAGATTGACGAACGACGTAATTTTTTCGGGGCAGGACGTGGAGGATGATAGCTTCTTTGTCATTTTCTGCTTGACAGAGGACGCGGTCTCCTACTCCGATCGGATTGGTGAGACGGATGCCCTTGAGCCGAAGTTTCCCCTTAATCCTGCAAGCCATAAACTTAGAAGTTCCATCTGGTTTTACAGCGTACCAGCTACCCGTCGAACGATAGACCGTGCCTTGAAATTCAGTTGGATTCATCAGCGGTTGAAGGGTTCATGTGTCACTTGATGTACAGAGGATGCTATTTCCAGAAGAAGTTCCTTTTGATCCTCCAGCACATTGCCAATTACTACGATGTCAGCACCTGCTTTCGCTGCCTGGACAGCAGATTCAGGTGTTCGCATTCCTCCCCCTACGATGAGGGGAAGGTCTACCGTTTGTTTGACGGTATGAATCATGGCCGGTGAAATGGGGGTTTGTGCACCACTCCCTGCATCTAAGTATATCGTCTTTAGTCCTAACATTTCTCCTGCAAGTGCGGTCATCGCTGCGATGTCAGGTTTGTCAGCCGGTATGGGTGTAGTATTACTGATATAGCTTGCTGTAGTCTGGCGCCCTCCATCTATAAGCATATATCCTGTTGGGATAAGTTCTCTTTCGGAGGCTTTTAGCAATGGCGCAGCTTCTACATGTTTTCCTATTAATAAATCCGGATTTCTACCGGATATTAAGGTCAAAAGTAAAATGGCATCAACCTTGGGGTGAATCTGTGTGATACTACCGGGAAACAATACTACAGGGATGTCGGATTGCTGTTTTAAGAAGCGGACGCACTGATCCAATAATGTCGTGGATAACAGGCTTCCACCGACAAAGAAAAAGTCTACTTTTGCACCTAACGCCAACTGTATTAACTCAGACATCTCCTTTACAGAAAAATGATCCGGATCCACTAATACAGCGATTCGTCTCTTTCGCTGACGCTGACCTGCCAGTATATTTCTATAAATAGTATTTGCCATGGTACAAAGATATAACTAAATTGGAAGTCGTATGAAATGGTTGGTCATTGACTTATTAAGTGTCCCCATTGGGCTAGTTTTTACCCCTTTCTAGAATTGATTTTTAGAGGGGGAGTATGGAGACGGGAAGCACCCCGTCTCTGCATTTTTCTATGTTGAAATCTTTTATATGTGTCGAATAATCTCCATTGTATTGTCAGGGTGAATATCGCTCGACTTCCGCTGTTTAAACGGGGGTTTGGGCGAAATTCAAGTGAGGGGGGAACATCATAGGAGAGGGGCGATTATGTATGGATCCGGGTGAATTGTATGGAGACGGGAAGCCTCCCGTCTCTGCATTTTTCTATGTTGAAATCTTTTGTATGTATCGAATGATATTCCATTGTCGGGGTAAATATTGGTCCAATAACGGGTGCTGCGCACCGACGGATGGGATGAAGCACGATACGATCTATTCTATCAAAAGTAGGCTCTACATGGGGTTATCGGATAATGTCCTGTATTCGTGCGGCTAAATCTAAAAACTCTTGGACAGATAACTGTTCCGGACGACGGGTAAGGAGGGTAGCGGGTAAGAGTTCCGGATGCGGGAGGATGCTCTTAAGGGTATTGCGAAGCATTTTGCGTCTTTGGTTGAAGGTGTTTTTTACGATTTGTTTGAAGAGTGGATAGGAGCAAGGCAATTCTGTTCTATTATTTCTCTCTAAAAGAATCACCCCTGAATGGACCTTAGGTGGTGGTCGAAAGGCTTCAGGAGGGACTTTGAATAACATTTGGCCACTGTAGAATAGTTGGGTGAGGACGCTGATCACTCCGTATTCTTTAGAGCCGGGAGAGGCAATAATTCTTCTGGCCATTTCCCGTTGGAACATGCCGATTAATACAGGTATTTGTTCTTTGTAGTCCAGCATTTTAAAAACAATCTGAGAGGAGATATTGTAGGGGAAGTTGCCGACGAGCGCGATTCGTTTTTTTTCAAACAAGGTATCAAGTGGCATTTTTAGAAAATCCATAAGAAGGAGATTATCCCATTGGGGAAAGATTTTGTTGAGGTGTTGAACCATATCTTTATCTGCCTCTACGGCGTAAAGCGGTAATTCTAAGGATATCAAGTGCTTGGTAAGGGCTCCCTTGCCCGGACCTATTTCCAGGATTAAATCGCAGTTGTCATATTGAGAAGCCCTAGTTGCTATTTGAGAACATAGATTGTCATCGATTAGAAAATGTTGGCCAAATGATTTTTTTGCTCTCATAAGCGGATGTACACAGTTAAAAAGTTATATCTTGGCCAATCAATGAATAGCCGATGATGAATCGACATTTGAAAGGGGATAGATGATAACGGTCTCCAATAATGGATCTATTGACGTGAAATAGCAGTTTTAATTCAACTTCATAAACAACTTAACGGTTAAGAGGTTGTGAAGGTAGTGAATTTTGAATTTTATCCAACAAGAACGCTAAAATATAAAATGAAGATTACCAAACCCAGAATAGCCATTACACTTGGTGACATTAATGGAATCGGTCTAGAGGTTACCCTTAAGGTGTTAAAGGACACGCGTGTAATGAACCATTTCATACCGATAATATATGCTTCTCCTAAGACGGTGGCTTATCATAAGAATATAATTGAAGCCGATGAATTAAAATTTCAAACGGTGTCTGATGCTTCCAAAGCCAAACCCGGTCGTATCAGTGTAGTGAACTGTTGGGAGGAGACGGTAACTATACAGCTGGGAGCAGTAACGAAGGAGGGAGGAGAATACGCCAAACGGGCACTGGAGAAAGCCATCGAGGATATCCGATCCGGGTATATAGATATCTTGGTGACGGCTCCGATTCACAAGAAGAGTATGGAGTTGGCTGAATTTGGTTTTCCCGGACATACCGAGTATCTGAAGGATGCATTTGGGGTCACCGATGTGATGATGATGATGGTTCATCCGGATATGAAAATCAGTATGGCCACGGGACACATTCCACTCAGTGAGGTATCTGGACAAATTACTTCTGACTTGATACGCAAGCGTATTTTGCAAACGACGCGTACCATGAAAAAGGATTTTGGTATAGAGAAGCCGGTCATTGCGATACTGGGTTTAAATCCACACGCCGGAGACGAAGGAGTGATAGGTTATGAAGAGCAAGAGATCATTCGTCCGGTGGTAATTGAGTTAAAGAAGAAAGGGAGTTTTGTCTTTGGGCCATTTGCTTCGGACGGTTTTTTTGGGTCATTGGCGTACAAGAAATTCGATGCCATACTAGCTATTTACCATGATCAGGGACTGATACCATTCAAATTTTTAGCTTTTCACGAAGGGGTGAATTTCACGGCGGGCTTACCTGTTGTTCGCACTTCTCCGGATCATGGGACAGCAATGGATATCGCAGGGAAGAATCTGGCAGATCCCACTTCCATGCGCAATGCCATTTATGCAGCCATAGACATTTGGAAAAATAGAAGTGGAGCAAAAACGTCAAAGCGCTCGGATAAGCCTTCTATAGAGGAGATGGAGAAGACACTGGAGGGATAGATCATTGTTTTTTGTGGGAACTCGCTGTTTCCGATACACGAAATAATGCTGCGTTGGCCGGAATAAATTATAGGAGTTGGAAATTTACCAATAGATTAAATTAACAACAAAGTAAAAAATATTTCGTTTACATTATTGGGTAACGTAAGCAAAAAATAATACGTGTATGGGATTGACAATTGATAATAATAAAGACTTAAGTACTTCAAAAAAGTCTGAAAATTGGAATGACTCCTTACTACAGGACTTTTATATAAACTACTATTATCAAAATCTAAACTCAAAAGAGCTTGATAAAGAATTTAATAAGGATATTAAAATTCTAACAGGTGTTTTGGTTAAACTACCTTTTTCAGAAAGAAAGGTATTCATTAAGATACTCTCTAAGTTTATTGAATTTTATTTAGAAAGTAAAATTGAAAGAGAAATAGATAAATCGTTTTATAAAGTTTTAAAGTTTTGATGGAGAAAAAAGAAGATAAGAAACAAGATTTAGAAAAGAGAAATAATGAGCAAGAAGATCTAATTTCAGAAGGGATTATTCCTTCCGAAATTCTAGAGGCTATCCCGGAAGAAGATCGTGGAAGGGTATCCAGCATCATAAAACAGACTATGTTTTCTGGAGTAATGAGACGTAGCAGTCCAATAGCGGACAAAATCACAACTGAACATATAACTCAACTTATTTCAAAGTCAGACGAACAGGACTTACGAGACAGAAAAGAAAGGAGGAAAGAAATTATAACTTGTTTCTGATTTTAATTAGTCTTATCTTTATTGGTTTTCTAATCGTATACCTTAAATACAACGAAGATTTACTGATTAAGATAGTGATAGGTATTATTTCGTTTATAGGTGGTTTTGGTTTTGGACAATCTAGAAAGAAAGAGTAGAAAGTACGAATGCCTTGCAAAAAATAATGCAAACTGAATTATTAATACTTTTAAATGCCAGGCGCATCACATTTAAACTGTTGGAAATAGAGGAGAATTTAATCTTATAGTACCCTTGGGTTTTCAAATACTTTACTTCATGGATTATCCAATATTTTAGGTATAACAGAGGTTATATTAAGGCTGAAAAAGAGGGTATACTTTTTAAGTGTATCCATCCGGATAATAAAGGAGTATATGCCGAAAAAAAAGGGGGTTAGATCTGTTTAATAATATGTTATTAGATGCATTTGCAAGGTATTAGTAAATTGTCAGAAAGAAGAAAATAAGCTTCGATGCATACCGCCTGTAATGCGTCCTTAAGATAGAAAAATACAACAAACACGCATGCAATCAACTATTTCATACATCAGAAAAATACTTTTCATCACATTGGTTTTTGTGGTGGCTTCGGGCTATGGCCAGACCCATAAACTAGCCAATAGTTATTTTGTCAACGGGGAGTATGAAAAGGCAGCTGAATTGTACTTGAAGCTGTATCAGAAATCCCCGCGAAGTACGACTTACTTCAATCGCTATATTCAAGCCCTACTTAACTCCGAACAATACAATGGAGCGGAAAAGGCAATACGCAAGGAGATAAAAAAGCATCCTGAAAGAACAGATCTTTATGTAACCTTAGGTAGTATTTTAGAGCAAGAAGGAGATGAAGAAGGGGGAGAAAAGTGGTATAAGAGAGCTATAGAAAGTCTCTCTCCCAATTTCAGTTCGGTATCTCGAATGGCCAATTCTTTTGTCCGCCAGCGGAAGGAAGAATATGCCATAGCCACTTATCGGAAGGGGGAAAAAATGTTGAAGAAGCCGCATTTTTTTGCTTATAACATTGCGAATATTTACCGGGCGATGGGGGATAAGATGGGGATGATTCAGGCTTATTTGGATTACCTTGAATTTCAGCCGAATAGTCTAACACAGGTTAAACAAAATTTTTCCAGATACCTCGGGGAGGAAGACATGGACGATTTGGAAATGGAGTTGTACGCGCGGCTACAAGAACACCCACAGTCCAACGTCTACCCTAAGGTTTTGGAATGGATGTATGTTCAAAGGGGACAATACGACAAGGCATTACTGCAAGCCACTGCATTGGATAAACGGATGCAAGGCAATGGAGAGGGCGTTTTTTCTTTAGGCCGAACAGCCTTATTAGAGGGGCAGTATGATGCTGCGCTAGAGGCATTTGATTATATCATAAAGGAGAAAGGGACATCCAACTCCTTTTACATCGATGCAGTGATTGCAGCATTGGATACGCGCAAAAAGCAAATCACCTCCAACCCCAATTATAACCGGGAGGAGCTTAAGGTGTTGGCAGAAGAGTATGAACAGTTTTTAGATGCACAAGGGATCAATGGACGGACTGCCGGGTTTGTATTGGACTTGGTAGATTTATACACCTTTTACTTGCATGAATATAAGCGTCCTACGGAGTTGTTGGGGCGATTTGTCGAATATAGGGGAGTAGATCCCAGGCTTCTTGCAAAAGCTAAGATAAAACTGGCCGATTTGTATTTGATGCAGGGGAATAGATGGGATGCAACTTTGTTGTACTCTCAGGTAGACAAGGCGTTTAGGGAAGCTCCATTGGGAGAAGATGCTAGATACAAGAATGCATTGTTAGCTTATTACTTTGGCGATTTTGCCTGGGCACAAGAGCAATTTGATATCTTGAAGCGAGCTACTTCTCGAATGATTTCGAATGATGCGATCGATCGATCTGTATTTATCATGGAGAATACGGGATTGGATTCTTCGTTTGAGACGATGCGTAGATTTGCACATGCAGAACTATTACTGTTCCAAAGGAAGCATAAGGCGGCTATAGCTACATTGGATAGCTTATTAGTTACGACTCCGAAGCATGAATTAGCAGATGATGCGCTATTTGTCAAAGCCAAAGTGTATGAGGATTTGAGACAATACGATCTGGCTGAGCGATATTATTTAGAACTTATCGAGCGAATTCCGGAGGCTATACGAACGGACAATGCGATGTATGGGTTGGCTTATTTGTACGATGTTATTTTGCAACAGCCGGATAAGGCATTGGATTGGTATGAAAAAATATTTGTAGATCACCCCGACAGCACTTTTGCCATTCTTGCCCGCGAGCGATACCGCAAACTTCGCGGAGATGAAATATAGGATAATTTATTAGTAAATCCCGATGGTTGAACTGGGTTAAGGTACCAAGTTTGATTTCCAGTATCTCTAGAATAAACGGGGATTCCAACAGTTTACTTGAATTTGTCAACTTGTTTGTGCATGCACCAATAGACCTTATTTATTCATTTCGTCCGACGAAGGTGTATTCTTTATTAATGATGGTAAGCGGTGATTTAGAGACGGAAATCGTCGTGGTGTGTTGTGTTGGATTGTTTGTATCATCAGGGGTATAAGTGGTTATTTCCATAGGCATACCCTTCATCTCTTTTCTGAAAGATTCGGAGTGGTCAGGAGTAAACTTTTTAAGCAGTCCACTATAGGCATCTTTCCACTGATAGGGGAAGTTTTCTGCTATCCAAACATGTGAAGTACTCTTATCTTGCTCCACAAGATATTCTTGAGTGGTATATCCTGCGATAGATTTTGACTTCCCTGTTTTGGTTATTTTAGGCGGATTTTCCGAGGTATTATTCTTGGCCAAGGAGGCAGAGACATGGAGCAGAGAGGGGAGTGCCTGAGCGGTTTTAGAGCCGTCTTTTTTGGTCGTGTACATGACGATGATATCTTTTTCGATATCGATGATAATCAAGGTATTGTCCTCCTCCTTATTGGTTTGGATGCCAAAGGCATTTCCCGAGGAGGTAAAGAGTCGCGTAGTGCGCTGTGGTTTTTTATTTTTGAAGGAAGACTCCACGACCATTTGGAGATCGAAGGTATAGGAAGGGGGGAGGTCTTTGGCTGCGGTATTCATTTTTTTTAAGAACGCCGAAAAAGCATCTTGATTATTAGACCAATCTACTTTTTCATCCGGGTCTATACCGTTGGATTTTTTGTATTCCTCTTTGAGGAGGGTATCCATTTTTTCTTCAAGTTTTTTTGCTAAGGCGTCTGTTAGGGCATCCGTTAGTTTTTGTTCGAGTTTTTTCTCCACCTTATCTTGAAGAGATTTCTGAAGGTTTTTAAGGAATTGGGCGTGGATATTGTCATTGAGGAATAGAGAAAAACTCAACAGAATAAGAAGGCACAGTTTCTTCATATTTAGTCGTTTAAAGGTCACGTAAGTTTAGAAATAAAACGAGAAACACATAAAAAGGTTGCCGGAGCTATAGGTAAATAGCTCAGAGGTGAGGGGGGTATTTACAAGGGAGGGTATTGGTGTACAATTAGAAGCATAGGTCTACTGTAGTTGTTTCCAACTTTTGTTCCAAATCTAATACAAGCTGAACGCATTATTTGAACATGGGCTGATAGAGTTGACCTTTGAGGATAGCTCTAGAAATGACGATATGTTGAATTTCAGAAGTTCCTTCATAGATTTGAGTTATTTTGGCATCTCTCATTAGTCTTTCTACGTGATATTCTTTGACATAACCATAGCCACCATGTATTTGGACTGCTTCGGTAGTATGCTTCATTGCGACATCAGCAGCCATGAGTTTAGCCATACTGCTAGCTACGGTGATGTCCATGTGATTATCCTTCATCCAGGCAGTGCGATACACCAACAAACGAGCAGCTTCAATTTCAGTAGCCATGGCGGCCAATTTGAATGCGATGGCTTGGTGTTGCCCGATGGGTTTACCAAAGGAGGTACGAACCTTGGCATATTCTACGGCGCGTTCATAAGCTCCGGCAGCGATACCCAAGGCTTGAGAGGCGATGCCCAAGCGGC
>JALSTN010000107.1 GCA_026983735.1 Saprospiraceae bacterium
TTACAGAACTTGGCATACAGAAAGGCATACAGAAAGGTAGAGAGGAAGGTAGAGAGGAAGGTAGAGAGGAAGGCTTACAAGAGGGCATACAAAAAGGCATACGAAAGGGCCTACAACAGAATAAAATCGCTACGATTCTGCGTGGATATAAATCTGAGATCTCTATCGATTTGATAGCAGAATTAGTGGATATGAATGTAGAAGAGGTAAAACGCATTATTGCCAGTCATATTAAAAGGTAAGACTTCGGGTGGGTCTAAATTTTTTAGACTTACCATAATCATGCTTTTGACCATAAAGGGAAAGGTTCCTATATTAGGGGTGATGTTTAATTCGAACTATTGTTCGAAAAAAAAACTATTCGGGATTGGGATGAGTATATTTTTTTATACCCAATTCATTGCTGATTTTTTCCTATCTTTGTTCTGAACAACACACTTAATACACCCGATTATGCCTAAACGCCCGCTTACTCCGCATGACCGTTTTATCAAAGCTATGATGTCCAATAAGGCTTTTGCCATGGATTTTTGCAAGGAAATGCTCCCCGAACAAATACGTTCCATCATTGATATGGAATCCATTACTTTTCCCAAGACTTCGTTTATCAACAAGGAACTTAGAGAATTCTTTTCCGATGTTATCTTCCGCTTTCGGAGAAAAACCTCTTCTGACCAACACCTCCACGTTACCTTGATTATCGAGCACAAGGAAAAGCCTTACTCCATGGTATATATCCAACTACTACGCTACTTAGCCGAAGGCTATGCCGCCCTCTTAAAACAGAAGAAACATCTGGAGCCGATTATCCCCATTCTCCTCTATCAAGGCAGCGAAGAATGGAAAGTTCGCCCCATCACGGAGCTTATCGACCAACTGCCGGAGGGACTTAGGAGATACATCCCCCAGTTTGAAATCCTATTTCTAGATATTGCCAGATTGGAGGATAAAACAATCGAGAATATCACCAATGTTTTTGTTCGTTCTGCACTCTATATCCAAAAATACCGCACCTCCCTACCGGATAAGATGGAGCAAGTCCTCCAAATTTTTAAAAAGATAGAGACTTTATCCGAAAGGAACTTAATGGGACATATTTTTGTTTATTTTGCACATAATGTACATTTTTCTACCCAAATTATAGATAAGATTATGACTAGTTTACCCACCAGTACCCAAAAAGAATTTAAATCCATTTACGATCATTTTACAGAACTTGGCATACAGAAAGGTAGAGAGGAAGGCTTACAAGAGGGCATACAAAAAGGCATACGAAAGGGCTTTCAACAGAATAAAATTGCTACCATTTTGCGTGGATATAAATCTGGAGTCTCTATCGATTTGATAGCAGAATTAGTGGATATGAATGTCGAAGAGGTAAAACGTATTATTGCCAGTCATATTAAAAAGTAAGACTTCGGGTGGGTCTGCTCTCCTGTGGTTGAACCAAATCATTTTTTAGGCTATGGAGTGATGCGTATTATATTTAGTTGCATACCAAATCATTGTCTCCATTAAACCCCTCAGCTATTATTTTACTGCATGCTTTGGGTTCATAGGGAAACGGTCTTTCGTATCAATAGATTTTATTGTCTTGTGAAAGATAATGGCTTACATATTCTGCAATACCTTCTTCAAGTGAATAGAGGTTGGCCATTTCATACCCGGCCTTTTGAAGCTTATTCATATTCGCTTCGGTATAATACTGATAGGTGTCTCTGATATCCAATGGCGTCGGTATGAAGTTGATGTCTGCTTCTAACTCCAATGCATCAAAAACGGCTCGTACCAAATCTAGAAAACTCCTGGCCTTGCCTGTGCCGATATTGTAAAGTCCTGAAGTAGGTAACTGTTCGAACAGATAGATGCACATATTCACTACGTCTTTAACATAGATAAAATCACGTGATTGATGACCGTGTGGTATGTCTGCCCGGTGGCTCATAAATAGTTGCATCTTTCCGGTCGTGCGTATCTGGTTAAAAGCGTGATAAACGACAGAAGCCATACGTCCTTTATGGTATTCATTGGGTCCATAGACATTAAAAAACTTAAGGCCATACCAATGGGGTGGATGTGTGTTATTTGCTAACACCCATTTGTCAAAATCGTTTTTGGAAACCCCATAAGGATTGAGCGGAAGGAGTTCTTTTACGATTTCATGCCGGTCCTCATAACCCAGTCTTCCATCACCATAAGTGGCGGCACTTGAGGCATAGATTAGGGGAATATTATACCGACTACACCATTGCCAGACCTTTTTGGAGTAGTCGAGGTTTAGTTTTTCAAAGATGTCCCAATCTTTTTCTGTCGTATCCGTACGTGCTCCAAGGTGAAACACAACACAAACCTTCTCGGGATCGATAGAGGTATGCTCCGGAAATGCTGCTCTGTCCAATCGCAGTTTGATGAGTTTGCTCTGATGATTGGCTTGTTTAGACTCAAGGGTAAAATCGTCAATGGCAATAATCTCATGCTCCGGATAGCGTTGGTTTAACGCTTCGATGAGGCAGGAGGCTATAAACCCTGCAGCGCCTGTGACGATTATATTAGAGCGATGTGCTAACATAAGGCAATGCTTATTGCGGCTTCAAAATTTGTGTTTGGTATCAAATGCAACTGCTCATAGCATTACAGGTGGATTGGAGATGGCGGTCTCCGTAAGCATTGTCAATTCGTCCAACGGAAACCCAGAATTTCCATTCTCTAAGGGCGGCAACTGGGTATGCGGCTTGCTCTCGGGAGTAAGGATGATTCCAATCGTTGGAAGTGACTTCTAGGAGCGTGTGAGGGGCATTGATTACTACATTATCTTTGGGATCTGACTCTCCGGATACCACAGCTTCCATTTCAGCTTTTATCAAGAGCATGGCGTCGCAAAATCTATCCAGTTCTCTTTTGCTTTCAGATTCTGTGGGCTCGATCATAAAAGTACCGTGCACCGGAAATGATATCGTAGGGGCATGAAAGGAATAATCCATTAATCGCTTGGCGATATCTTCGGCGGAAGCAATGTCTTTGAAAATATGCAAGTCCATGATAAATTCATGTGCTACAAACCCGTTTTCTCCTACGTATAATATCGGAAAATCCTTTTCTAATCTCGCCTTCATATAGTTGGCGTTGAGCATGGCCATCTGTGAGGTGTGTAAAAGACCCTTGGCTCCCATGAGTTTGATAAATCCATATGATATGGGAAGAATACCTGCGCTTCCGAAGGGTGCTGCAGAGACTGCACTGTTGTCCGGCATACGATTCCCTTTATAAAATACGTGCCCGGGAAGGTGATCGATTAATTTATTATTGACGCAGATGGGACCTACACCGGGGCCACCACCACCGTGAGGGATAGCAAAGGTCTTATGCAAATTGAGGTGGCAGACATCAGCTCCAATTGTCGCAGGATTGGTCAGGCAAAGTTGGGCATTCATATTGGCGCCATCCATATACACGAGTCCACCATTGTCGTGAATAATTTTACAAATTTTGCGAATACC
>JALSTN010000108.1 GCA_026983735.1 Saprospiraceae bacterium
GGAAGTAAAGCAACTCAATGATTTAACCCGTGTTTTGAAGGAAAAAGACCCCAATGTTCATATTTCCATCATTGACCAACCTGATTTGGTATTATGATACTAAAGGGGAAGAACAAGGTTGTCGAATCACGTAGAGATTGGTCGATACCAATCCTGTTAATACTTTTAGTATGCCTTTTGGGTGTATCGGTCTTGCGTTCAGGTATCCCTAAGCAGAGTAATAAAACACTCCTAACCGTACACTGTGGTGCAGAACGGGTTGAGAATGGCAAATTTGTCGAAGAAGGACATACTTTTGACCATGGAAGTACCCAATCCTCCAAATTGGCAATGAAAGGAAAATATGCTTGTGAGCTGGACAGTCAAATGTATGGAATGTCCTATATCCTTCACCATCCTAAACCCGGAACGACATATAGAGCGACCGTATGGCGCAGGGGAGATAATACCAGACAGGCTTATCTAAAGGTCAAAGAAGTCGGTTCCGGATTGGAGAAAAAGACCAACCATATTGTGGAAAAGAAAAGGGATTATTGGGGAAAACTAGAATTGATATTTACCATTCCTACCTATCGCAAGGTAAGTGATTTGGAAGTACTTGTCCTGAAAGAAAAAGGATCCGGGCTAGTGTATTTTGACGAACTTACTATCGAAGAGATTTCTCCGAAACCCATACAGTCTATTCCCGGTTTTAAGGAAGAATTATTAAAAGCTCGAATAGATTCTAAAGATCTGGAAAAATTTGATCGTATTCTAGATCGATCGAAGATTGATGGGATATATATTCGACAGAAAGGAGACGAAGCTAAGGTAAAGATCATCGCTGAAGGGAAAGGAATGCCTGCTAAAATGCGATTTAAAGGAGATTGGTTGGATCATCTACATTGGAAAGGTAAATCTTATAGGATAAAATTGAAATCCGGCAATACCTGGAGAGGAATGTCTGTGTTTTCTGTTCAACGAGCCGAGGTCCGAGGTAATTTAAGGGAATGGGTGTATCACGCATTATTGCGATATGAAGATGTACTATCTCCTAGATATGATTTTATTCACTTTCAAATTAATGGTGGTGCCCCTAAGATTTATGCTTATGAAGAACATTTTACCAAACACCTACTAGAGCATCATAAGAGAAGAGAAGGTCCGATTCTGAAGTTTAATGAGAATCGATTTTGGGAAGGTATGAAAAGAAGTTTTGATCTAAGAGATGGCCAATTAGCGGATTGGGATAATAAAGTAAAAGCATTTTGGAGTTCTGAGATTCTCCCCTTCGAAATGTCTAAAATCGCTAAGCGTCCTACCTTGTCCAAGAACTTTGACCAAGCCAAGAATCTAATGTATGAATATAAATACAATCTTCGCAAGCCAATAGAAATCTTCGATTTGGAAAGAATGGCTAAGTATATCGCGATATCTGAATTGACGATGGCTTTCCATGCCTTGACTTGGCATAACGAGAGATATTACTACAATCCCATCACGAACTTGCTGGAGCCTATCGGGTATGATGGGTTTGGAAGTGAAGACATTGGGGCCAATAAGAACACCCTCTATACGATTCGGGCTTTTACTCCTGATGCATATAGTTATGAACCTATACAGCAACTCTTTAAAGACCCGACTTTTCTGAAAGTATATTTCAAAACCTTGTCTCGTATAGCAGATAGAACTTATGTTGCTTCCTTTTTATCTCAATTGGAAGAAGGGATTACAGCACGAGAAAAATTTATCAGACAGGGGATGCCCGACTATCATTATAATCGCGATGAAATTCAAGATCACGTCCGTACCCTCCAGATGAAAATGTGGCCTTTTGATAATAGCCTGCAAGTTTACACTAAGAAAAAAACGAAGGATTCCCTATATCTTTCACTAATTAACTATCATGAACTTCCTATTGAGGTATTTGTCAAGGGGGATCGTGCACATAGTATTATTGTATACCCCCAAAAGCAAACTTCTCTACCGGAATATCATGTATGGGCAGTACGATCAGGTATGAAATCGTTGGCATTTGCCCTTCCCGGTACAGAGCGAGTAAAAACGGCTGACATCATGCATTTTCCTCCTCCCTTATCAGTCACAGCCAGACAAAAGATCAGACAAGAATCCCAACTGCCTGATGGAGTAACAACAAGAGATTCTTTGATTCTGATCAAGGGTAAGACGACAATAAAAAAGCCATTATATATCCCTGCAGGAAAAAAATTAAAGGTCATTCCCGGTGCTCATATAAGATTTCTTCATCAAGGGAGTATTCTGTCCGAGTCGCCTATTTTTTTTCAAGGTACTCGTGAGAAACCCATACTGGTGGAAAGCGTAGATGGGGAGGGAGGAGCCCTTGTTGTATTACAATGTACTTCCCCCTCAAAGCTATCTTACACTACCTTTAAAAATCAAAATACACTCAACTATAAAGGATGGCAATTATCAGGAGCACTTACGTTTTTTGAAAGCAACATTGAGGCCAATCATATCCGCATTGAATCCAATCACTGTGAGGATGCACTTAACGTTGTTAAATCAAGATTTGAGATTGATAGCTGTCGGTTTTCCAATACCAAAAGTGATGCTTTTGATGCTGACTTTTGTACCGGTCATTTGAAAAACTCTACTTTTAAAAATACGGGAAATGATGCCATAGATTTTTCAACTAGTACGGTAACCATTGAAGATTGCACAATGCAGGATATAGGGGATAAAGGAATCAGTGTTGGGGAGCATTCATCCGTTCGAGCAGCACGGATATCCATCGAAGGAGCAGTCATCGGGATTGCTTCTAAAGATCTATCTGAAATTGAGGTCCGAAATATCCAATTAAAAGACTGTGCAACTGGATTTGCTGCCTATCAGAAAAAACCTGAATTTGGTCCGGCTCATATCCGATGTGAAAACTATTCCTTGGAAGAAGTCAAGCGCTTTAAGTTGATTGAAGATGGTTCTACCTTTAAAGAATTACACAATTGAGATAAATGGATTGGCGGTATGAAATAAAATATTCTATCTTGAAGTCAGCGGCGAATACAGTGCCGGTTGCAATTGATTTGCATCCGGAAGGATTTGTCCGGGCTTTTCCCGACAGAACAGTCAATAATCTCTATCTGGATACACTTTCTGCGACTGCTTGTAGAGAGAATCTAGATGGGGTTTCGGACCGAGTCAAATACAGAATACGTTGGTACGGAGATCCCTATCGCATTACAAATCCAGTTCTGGAACTAAAGATTAAAAGCAATGCCTTAGGACGAAAGGAATATCATATGCTAGATGATTCAAAAGGACTATCCGGTATTTTAGAACAGGTTAAAGATATAAATTCGAATACGTTTAAACTGGTTCCCACACTTCATAATAGTTATTTGCGATCCTATTTTCTCACGGCAGATAAGAAGTTTCGTTTAACTGTTGACCGTAATATACAATACCAATCAGGTGTGGAATTTGTAATGGGCAATGTTTTGAGTATTCCTGATGATCG
>JALSTN010000109.1 GCA_026983735.1 Saprospiraceae bacterium
TCTTTGCCAATATTTCACATGAACTTCGCACTCCTCTAACACTTATTATTGACCCATTGCGCAATGCACTTGATCAAATAAAGGGCTCTAAGTACCATAGAAATATTTCTCTTGCATTTGACAATAGTCAAAAGCTTTTGAGTTTGGTCAATGAGATATTGGATTTAACTAAGTTGGAGAGTGGGGGCTTGCCCATTTATCGAAAGGAACATGAATTAAAGCCATTAATATACGGGATATTTTCTTCTTTTGAATCTTTAGCTGGAATCAAAGAGATAAAACTCCATTTTGACTATCAAATATCAGAGGAAATTGTTGCAAGGGTGGATGCCGGTAAACTGGAAAAAATTATTAATAATCTACTGTCGAATGCAATTAAGTTTTCATCCAAAGGGGGCCAAGTCACCTTAAGAGTCAAAGAGAGGAGTGAAGAATGGCTTTTGACTGTTGAAGATCGAGGAATGGGTATTGAAAAACAGGATTTAGATAAGATATTTGATCGCTATTATCAGTCTCCCTCCAATCAACCGTACCTCCACGGAGGTACGGGTATTGGATTGGCACTATCTAAACAATTTGCTCTTTTATTAGGCGGTGATTTAAGAGTAAAAAGTATGAGAGGAAAGGGATCTGTATTTACCCTTCAGCTTCCAAAAGAGTCATGGAGCGTTTCCCTTTCCCAGAAGCCTAAGTCTATCCAAAATCAACGGGTAGCCTCAGAGGATAATATGGACTTCTACAAGCCATTATTTATCGGAGGAGAACGACCGCAGATTTTGATTGTTGAAGATAATCGAGAGATGGCGGACTACCTTTGTCGCATTTTATCTGATTTGTATAATTGTACTGTGGCTCAAGATGGAATGGAGGCCCTTAAATTGGTTCAAACCCGACATTTTGATTTAATAACTTCAGATGTGATGATGCCTCATATGGATGGATTTCAATTTAGAGCACGTGTCAATGAAATGAAGGCCTTGACACTGATCCCCTTTATATTTTTAACGGCTAAATATATGGAGTCGGACAAGTTGATTGGTTTGCGGCTAGGGGTGGATGATTTTATAACTAAGCCTTTTAATTCAAATGAACTAAAGGCTAGAATTTATAATCTGCTCTCCAATAAAATAGCTAGAGAAACTTGGTTAGCTGAGTATTCCGACGATAAAGTAGGAAAAAGCAATGCGGATAATCATGAGTCACAAATAGTAAAAAATGCCGAAAGATGGGTCTTCAAACATCTTTCGGATCCGTCTTTCAAAGTAGGAGATTTGGCGAGTCATTTGGCATTGGGAGAAAGACAACTCCGAAGAGTGATAAGAAAATATACAGGCTTATCCCCTGTCAATTTTATTCTAGAAATCCGATTAAGCAATGCATTTCAACTTTTGGAGCACCGTACTTTTTTAACAATTGCTGAAGTACAATATGCTGTCGGGATAGAAAGTGCGTCTTATTTTACTAAAGCATTTAAGGAGCGCTTTGGACTTACTCCTACGGAGGTATTATCCCAATCTAGTCCGCTTCATTTTTTTAGATAATTAGGGATTGTCGAGAGTGTTCCGATAGGAATAGTATCGAAGAAGACGAACAAGTATTGCTAATAAATCTGTATTTTCACTATATTCTATTCGTTTACGGAGCCGGACGAATAGTGGTCGTTTCATTGATCCAACACCCAACTTTTATTTTTTGACCGGGTTTGAGAAGCCTTTGGTGAATTTCGGCATAATCCGGCATATACTGCTGATAGGTATGAATATAATGATTGGCTTTGGAGGCTACGGAAGGGTCTATTTTTTTAGCATAATTCCATTTGTCTATGGCGGGCCAGACGACCATTTGGCTATTCCATCCTCTTCCCGAACCGCACAATGGACCACTGGAAGCATACAAAGTCCCGATGAGTAAATAAGGATTTCCCCATCCGGGTTTTAGTTTAGCAGCTTGTAGGGCATATTTTCTGGCTTTGGGGTAATTTTTGAGGTAGGCATAATAAACCTGAGCTATTCTAAACGCTATTTTAGCTTTCTTGGTATTGTCGCTCGAGGATTGCAAATACTTTTTATAGTGCTGAATGGCCTCGTTGAACTTACCCCCCTCCAGACTTTGGGAGGCTGCCAATAAATCGGGGTTTTTAGTCATTACTTTACAATGAGTAGATTTGGCTCGGATGACACGTGCTACCTCCGGATCATTTTCATCACAACCGGCCCACCTGAGTTTGAGAAAAACTTCATCTATTACATCGCAGGAAGTAGAATCTTCTTCAAAACGTGCCAGGTATTTTTTCTTGTAATAATCACAGTCGAAGAATCCACGAATTCTTTCCAAGTGAGCCAATACATCAGGCGTGTAAGATTTGACAATGTCCCATGATTTACATTCTTCGCCCTGACAGTTTTGGATCCCTTTTTGCAGTCCATTTAGCAATTTTACTACTATAGTGCTTGCTTCTGCGTTATCGATTTTTTCTGATTTTACCATGTCGACCAACAATCTGGAAAACGGATTAAAAATATAGACCGGTAGGGTGTCTTGTGCATGGTCCACGGCCTCTTTAAAGAGGGAGTAAATGTAGGTGTCTCCGAAGACATCTCGGTAGTTATAAAAGAGCGTAAAAGCCAATTCTCCTGCACTTCTAGCGATATTTCCTCCTTGGGAACTACAGGACTTCCAAAGTTCCACGATGTCTTTCATTTTATGGAGATAGTTTTCTTTTTCTGAAGTGCTTTGCGCTTTTTGGTATTTGTCATTGTAAAGGGTAAGACCATCTTCAAAATGGGTCCACCGCCTTCCATCAGCACGAGGTGCCGCAGCAAATACTCGCTCCCAATAAGGGAAAGCCTCTTTATAGTTCTGAGAGGTTATAAAATCTCTATAAATAACATGCATTTCGATGATTTCATCTTTATTGGGCAGCTCATTCCATGTTCGGCAGGGATCTCGCATTATGGAATCCAGCTTAGCGGATTCTTTTTTTTGTTGATTCATATCCGGTTGGGTAGTTTTTTGTGTTGTTTTTGGTGTACATTGAGTCCAAAGAAAAAGGATGCTCAGGGCACCGAATAAAATACGAATATTCATCATGGATAATTTGTTATTAAGAGTAAAGGAATGATGTAATAACACACAAAAGGGATGAAGCGTTCCCACTTCATCCCTTTTTAGGATTACTTTTATTTATAAGGAACGCTCCAATTATTTGTAGCGAACCGTCACAGTTTCTCCAATCCAACAGCCTACTTTCAGCTTTGTTCCTTCTTTAATTTTACGCATAAAACCCTCTGATTTATCCGGACGCATCTGACTATAACGGGAAATTTTTTTATTGGCCTCATCGCTTACTTCCGGGTCGATAGATCGGCCATAGGCGTATTTATCAACTGCGGCAAGGATCGCTAATCTCTGAGTCCAGGCATCCCCACAATTTCTAGCTGTAGAAGCGTACATATCTCCGATGAGCATATATGGCCGTCCCCAATTTTTATTAAGAGAAGCGGCTTTTCTTGCAGTAGCTCGTGCGGTACTGTATTGTTTGAGTTTTCTAAATTGAATGGAGGCTATTGAGAAGTAATACTTTGACTTAGCCATAGCATCATCGGTATTGCCAATCGCCAAACGATATTTTTCAATAGCTTCTGTAAAGCGGGATTTTGCCTCACTGGAGTTGCCTTGTTTTTCCGCCTCTATCCCCTCATCATAGAGCCTTTTCGCTGCGATATGTGGATTTTTTGCTTCGTATTCTGCTCGAATTTTAGAATTTTCAGCGGTGGCATAGAGCGACCATTTATCTTCAAGTGTCTTGAGAAAATCGCTAGATGACCCGTCACAACCAACTGATTTCATTTTGGAAATCATATATTTGAGTTGTTCAGTATTTTTAGGATCAGCCTCGAACTTCGGTCGAAACTTCTTTTCAAAATAGGCGCAGTCGTAGATGTCCCCTTCGATTTTGTTGTACAGTTTATCCACGTATTTTTGAGCATCCAGGTAATACTGTGCATATTCGTGTTTGTTGTCGACATTGTACTGGACGATGTCATGGATCAGGCCATGTATTCGGCGAGCTTCTTCAGCGGTCAATTTGCCTTTTTGAAATTGGTAAGTTGCCAATGTTCCATAAGGTACGATGACGTTGTATGGTGCATGTAGACCTGCTTTTTCAGTAGCTTCGTCAAGTACTTTTTTAAGTTTCGAATAAGGAGTTTTCAAATCATAAAACATATTGTAGGCCTTATCCGCCAGAATATTACCCAATTTGATCTTATAGCAAGAATCAGAAGAGCAGCCTTTGAGCTTCATTGTTTTATTGGCATAACACTGGTAGTAATCATCGTATACAGACATGATTTGAGCTTTGAGCTCTTTTTGTTTGGCTGCATCTTTCTCTTCCTTGAAGAGGTTGACTAAAATATCTATACCGGAAGAAAAATTATAGGGTTTTACCCCATCCAAAGCGGGTGCTATTTCATACGCGATCTTCCAATTGTCATAGGCCAGTTTGTAGTCCTTTTGCTTGATAGCTGTCACATATACAGAATACGCATCTAGTGCTTCCTCCTTACGAGGAGCGTCATTATAAGTATTGCACTGTGCTTGCATTTGGACGGACAATCCAAGAAATACTAAGGCGATTGCTAATCGTATCATAATTAAAATATTTGGTTTAGTTAAATCTTCTTTTCAAGAACCAGGAATTATCATTGAAGGTGACGCCAAGAGAAACCTTGAAGTAATTATCCATTATGCCATCAGATATCCCGGCTCTACCGGCTTGTAGTCCCAGATGGATATAAGTGACCTGCCGAATATAAAATGCAGGAAGTGTAATACCTCCTGATACCCCGATATCCGTCAGATGAGTTCCATTGACAAGTCTCGGGTCCAGGGTGTAATGCGCACCGTAATGATAACTCATACGTCGGAAAAAATTTACATCTCCAGGTGAAGGAATATAGGTCCCTCCCAGCCCGATTCTATACCCCTTGGATAAGGCAGCATCTCCTCCCGGATTCAGGACATCATAATTAAATCCCTGCCAATCCGAGTAGGCAAAATCTACTCCAAAACTATGATGCTGATGGTCATCATAATAGGCTCCTATTCCCAGTTCTAAGGGTATTTTTCCTCCTTCCAAATCATTTGAACCTAAGACCAGCGTATCTCTTAGATCCTGATCTCTACCACTGAATGCTAGCCGCTTAGTTCTGTAGAATTGGTCTACTGTGCCGTTGAGTTTTTGAGGGCTGCTGAAGTAGGTGCCGAAGGATAAAGTCTTTTTCTTTTTGCTATTGATCTCATTGGGGTTCAACTGCCATTCGTATAATCCTCCTATTCGCCATTTGAAGGCTTTGAGGCGAATATCATCCGTAAAATAGGCCGCATTGGGATTTTTTTGGATATCGGGAATGACTTCTCTTTCCTTTTTGATATTGCCAAAGAGATATCCCAGACTAATCCCGAGAGAAAAATTCTTATAGCGCAATCCATTCGACCATTGAAAAAGATAGGTACCTCCGGAGGCTCTACTGTTTCGTGTGATCAGTAGGGAGTCTTGCTCGTATATCGTTGAGGAAAGATCATATCCCACTCTCGAATATGGAGAAAGCGTAAAACCCATTCCCCAACCGTAATCCGTATTTTTTTGTTCGAGTAATTCGGTGACGGGATTGCGCATAGGGAAAGAAAGGCTTACGTAATCCGGCATTCCACTTTGAATGCCTGCGTTTTTATCCCCATCTTGGAGATAGGAATACTGGTAAGTCGCGGCAAATTCAAATGCGGTAGAACGTAAAAACCCCAAGGAGGCAGGATTGGCAGGATTGGACAACAAGCTGCTATTGAATCCGGCAATAAGTCCCCCGGACATAGATTGGTGCAACATCCCGTCATAGAGAATATCCCCAAGCCCAATAGCGGAATATGGCGAGATCACATTGGTCTGTGTTCGCCCCATTGTGCAGGATAGCACAGTTAAAAATGCGATAATTAACGGCTTTTTAATGCTCATTGTATTTTGCTATTTCATACAGTCCTTCTAATACTAAGTTTGGACGCAATTGATATGGAATCGATAGCTGATTTCCAATCAATTCTGCATCCCCGCCTGTTAAAACGAGGCCAAAATTACGAAATTCTTTTGCAATGCGCGTTGCAATGCCTTCTATTTCACAGATTAAGCCAAATAAACCTCCGTTTTGCAAGGCGGAAATGGTGTCTACCCCTAGAATATCTCCATTAAGACGGGGGTTTACCCTTGGAAGTTTGGCGGTACCTTCATGCATGGATCGATAACGGAGATGGAGCCCCGGTGCTATGTTGCCCCCTCGGTGTGTACCTCCTTGATCGATAAGGTCATACGTCATACAAGTGCCTATGTCAAATACTAATATGTTTTTGTCTGGAAAAGCGGCATGTGCTCCTACCACTGCAGCTATACGATCTTTACCCAATGTATCAGGAGTCTTATACAGGGTGCGAACGGGAGTCGGGGTATGCTGTGTTAAATAATAGTATTTGTCTGCTGAATCTGACAATAACTCCAAGAGATTTTTGTCATCATGGACAGAGGAAACTATGACTGTCGCTCCCCTCAATCCTGCGATAAATCCCTGTTTTCTAAAATCCTCTATTCCTTTCCAAACCAATAAATTAACTAATCGCCCCTTGTCGAAAAATCCTATTTTAATACGAGTATTCCCCATATCAACAGTGATATAGTTTTTACCATGGTTGCGCAGCTTATGTAATGAAGTATTGAATTTGGATTCTCTTGACAAAATGTTTTTTTTAAGTAAATGTTGACGACTACTTTTCTAACGTCGACAAGGTAGCTATTTATTTGTAAAAACTGTGTTAAATAAAACCTAATTTTAATTCCGAACGGTTATTCTTCTGTAGATTTTGGGAAATATATGCATGCTGACCGACCTATAATTTGTTCCTATCTCAAGCCCATAGCAATGGTGCAGAAGCGGATGGATGCAGGTTGTGCTTCCCATGCAGTTCTAGCGATAGATTCCAAAGTGGCTCCGGTCGTGAGTACATCATCTACAAGGAGAACATGCTTGTCCTTGAGGGGAGTTTTGTCGGCGAGTGAAAACGCATTCAAGAGATTTTCAGCTCTTTCCCAACGATTGTGTTTGGTTTGGGATTCCCCGGCAACATCCCTTTTTAAGACATCGAGATGAAGAGGAACATCCATGGCTTCAGATAGTCCTCTTCCAAACCAAGCGCTTTGATTGAATCCACGTGTTTTCTTCTTCTTAGGGTGAATGGGAACCGGAAGGATCACCTCGATTTTACGGTATAAGCTCGCCTCTCTCAATACTTCACCATACAGCTGTCCCATCTGACGCGCGACCTCCTTGGAGCCATTGTATTTGATGGATTGAATGAGGGTCTGAATACGTCCCCCTTTCTGGTAGATAAACATAGCCGTGCCGGTGACAAACGGAATTCGGCCGTTGAAATGCATGGTGAAGAGATTGTTTTTGAATTGGTGTAGATCATTGATTCGTAGGTGATAAGCACATTCAGGACAGAATAAATGCCCCGGAATAGAAGGCCCTCGACAGGCCGGGCAATCATCCGGATAAAGTAGTCGTAGCAATCCCTTAGTGTATTGGCGTAAGGTGTTCATGATGTAAAGATACGGCGATTTGATATTCTATACAAGGGATTTTGTATGAAAAGTATACGGAGATCACCCGAACCCCTGATTAATACCCAACCGCCATCAAGAAACAGATTAAAAAAAGTTTAATAGTTACTTTTTCTACTTCAAAAATCTTTGCATAGCCTTAGCTAAGGAAAGATTTTTTTTCATTGAATAAGCAGAATCGAATTCTATTTCACTATCTTGATAACGGTTGGGTCTAAAGAGCTAGAGAAGGAGGCATAAGTTTTATAGGACAATAATCATTTTTGGTCGGTAATCTATAAGGGTGAACTGCCAAGGAAAGAGCGAGCAAGGAAGAGTGAATTTTGAATAGTGTATAATTTACTCAAAATGTAGGAAGCGATCAACCTTTAACCCAAATCATGCATTATTCGTAATATATTTGAAGTTCAATAAATGGTCTAACGCTTGTTTTGGGTAATACATTATTTCCTTCTGCTAGTTACATAGTTGCAAAGTTCCAATAGGGCGGTTTTACATTTAGAGTCATCAAGGCTGGAAAGTGCATCTACAGCCTTATTTTTAAAAGTATTCATTTGGGAGCGAGCATACTCCAATCCGTCTTTTTCTTTAATCCAATGAAAGAGGGTTTGTAGGTCTGAGTTTGACTTTTTCTTTTTGGCGATAAGGCGTTGCATTTGCTTTTTTTCCCAGCCGGAGGAATGGGCAAGTGCATGAATAACGGGCAAGGTTATTTTTCTGTCGATAAGGTCAGAACCTCGAGTTTTACCTGTGTTTTGACCTTCGATATCCAGCAGGTCATCCTTGATCTGAAAGGCGATACCCAGGTCCATTCCAAACTCTTCCATCCTGTGAATACGTGTTTGGTCAGACGTGACAGAAGCAGTGCCTGCAGCGCAAGCAGCAGCGAGCAAAGAAGCGGTTTTGCCCTTTATAATTTCAAAATACTCCATTTCAGTCAAGGTGGGATTTCTAGACTTCTCCATCTGTAGGAGTTCTCCCTCGCTCATGACTTTAACAGCTCTTGACAGAATCCCCAACATCGTGTAATACTTATTCTCCAAAGCGAGCAACATCCCTCTGGAGAGCAGATAATCTCCAACTAACACTGCAACCTTATTTTTCCACAGTGCATTGATAGTGAAAAAACCCCTTCGTTTTTCAGCTTCATCGACGATATCGTCATGTACAAGTGTAGCGGTGTGAAGTATTTCCAACAGTGCGGCAGCGGTATAAGATTTTTCAGAGACTTTTCCGTTTGCTTTGGCAGAGAGCAGCACAAGGATAGGTCGAATCTGTTTTCCTTTGGTTTTATGGATATAGCGTAGTATCCAATTGAGCAAAGTCATTCTACTTTTCATAACCTCTTTAAAATATTTCCGAAAAATCCGAAGTTCTTCTTCAATCGGTCGTCTAACTTGTCGGAGTGATGGAGCGCTCATGTGGTAATTGCTAAGAGATTTATGTGCAAAGATAGTATGAAATGGCAAACTCAATGCGAACGTCGAGTGTTATAGTACGGCAATTCATTTTATCAAACGGAAATCATATGCATCTCAGAAAAAACATACAATTAACGGGAGCTGAGGGTAGACCTTTTTTAATGGATCTCTATACTTCGGATAATCCCAAGGGGCATCTAATAATTTTATGTCATGGATTCAAGGGCTTCAAGGACTGGGGTTGTTGGCATGAAATGGCTAAATATTTTACGGGAGAGGGCTACCATTTCATAAAATTCAATTATTCTCATAATGGGACCACGGTAGATCATCCGATGGAATTCGAGGATTTGGACGCATTTGGAAGGAATACTTTTTCGAAGGAATTAATAGACTTGGGAAAGGTAATTCAGCGGGCTGAATCCTTACGGGAAAAGGGTGAATTGGATTTCGACAAGCTACACTTGATAGGTCATAGTCGAAGCGGTCCCATCGTGATTGTAAAAGGTCTCGAGGATGATCGGGTCGCTACTGTGACGACTTGGGCCGGCGTCTCTGACCTAAAAGGCATGCTCACTCGTCATATGATCGAGGAGTGGAAACGAAACGGAGTAATCTATATAGCCAATGCTCGAACCGGACAGCAAATGCCCTTGAGCTATGACTTGTATCTGGACTATATGGAGCAAGAGTATAGGTTTGATTTAGCTAAGGTAGAGGTAAAGAGAAGGCCACCCATGCATTTTCTGCATGGGGATCAGGACGAGGCCGTTCCGTATTCTGCTGCACTAGAATTAAAGAGCTTCTTTCCATGGGCGAAGGTGGATATTATTCCGGAGACCGGACATACCTTTGACTGTCGTCATCCACAGAGTGAACCGCTGCCTCCGGCAGCGATGAAGCTGTTAACCCTGAGTTCAGAATGGATATTGTCGACGGAGAGTGGGGGGAAAGGTACTATATGATTAGATAAGGGATAGGAAGTGAGATAATATCCCTATTTTTGCACCGATTCCGGATAATTCGGGCTTTTGGATTATCTGCACTTTAAATGAGTAAATAGACCGTGTTAGAATTATTTCGAAAAAATTTCTGGTTCCATACGTTGATGTTATTGCCCTACACGGTACTATTGCGTTTTCAAGGCTTTTTGCATCCTACTACTTATCCGATGGAGCAAGCCTCCTTGTTTTACAAGACGTTTTTTTATTGGCTGCATGGCAATCCCTTGGTCGAACAGATAGAAGGTGTGTTCGTGGTATTTATTCAAGCTGTATGGATTAACAGAATTGTAATAAGGCATCGTTTATCGAGTGTAATAACGCTATTTTCAGGAGTTTTTTATATATTATTGGTATCCTTGACTCCGGGGCAGTTAGGGCTCAGCCCTGTGTTGATTGCAGGATTTGTTTTTATAGCGGTCTTGCCTTCCATGTTGCGGATTTATCTGGTTAAACAAGCTGCAGGGGATTTGTTTAACTATGGATTTGGAATGGCGCTGGCGGGCTTGATTTATCCGTCGTATTTTGTAGTTATGTTATCGGCATTGCCGGGAATTGCAATATTGCGGTCTATTAAATTGAAGGAGATACTCCAATGGATGGGAGGGGTTATTGCGGTTGTATTTTTTGGTGGCCTTGGTTTTTCAATGTGGGGAATGGAAGAAGAATTTTTCTCTGGATTATTGGATTGGAATGGAGCGCTCGTTGCCGGTTTGAGGCATTTGAATGTATGGAATGGTTTGTATTTATTTATATTGGGATTTGCTGTACTAGTTGTCTTTCTAAATACACAGGTCGTAATGCGCAACATCGCTTACAAAGAACGCAAAAAATGGAAAGTGTTGTTTTGGGTATTGATATTTGCAGTTTTGAGTGTGTTTTTTGCTCCCGGGTTAGACTGGTATCCTGTTAATGTCATCGCGGTGCCCTTGTCCATGGCGCTGGGAACCATTGCTTCTAAAACCAAGAATAATCTATTACTGGAAATAGTACATGTACTGCTTCTAATCGGGATTTTGTTTTTGCATTCTACCATAAATTGAGTTTAGAGTAGTATAGGGATGGGGTTCATGAGAGCGTGAAGAGGGAGTGAGACTAGAACTTTCTAACCGAATTGAATTGTCGCCTGGGTGATCATTTTCACTTTACTTTAACGTTTTTGACTAAACATAATAATTCTATAGTTTGTTATCAAGGCTTGTAAACAAATGTGTTTTACCGTGTTCATTTCATACCAAAATATAGTATCCTCGGGTATATTAATCGGTCATTCAAAACTGTGCTCAAATTTGCAAGAATGAATCGCTGATAAATGGAAGCAGATATATTAAAATAAAAAGTTTGATTTATGAGAAAAGTATTGATGGTTGTATTGTCTTTGTTGTTTACCACGATGGGTTTTACTCAGGGAGGCATGCTCAAACCTGTAAAATGGTCCTCTTCCTATGAGCATGTGAAGGGCGATGAGTATAAACTTATCTTTCACGCTACCATCGATGATGGGTGGGCGACGTACTCCAAGACGAGTGATCCGGATGGCCCCCGGCCGACTATCCTCGAATTAGACAAAGGAGACCACTATACCCTCCTAGGTGAATCGCAGGAAATAGGGCATAAGAAAGAAGGGCGAGAACCCCTCTTTGATAATGTGATGGTAGGTAAATACAAACACGAGTTGACGATTGAGCAGCGTGTCAATATCAAGGATTACTCAAAGCCTATCACCGGGTACATCAACTATATGTGTTGTAATGACAAGACCTGTCTTCCCCCTACAGATTATGAATTTAGCCTGAAGGTGCCTGCTCCTACCTCATCAGGTGCCTCCTCTTCTTCCTCTAAAGACAAGAAGGCCGCTTCAGTTGCAACAGACACGAATAAAAAAAAACAAGAGCAAAAGACTGAACCTCTGTCAGGAGTAACAGAACAAGAGTTGCTTCAACAATCCATGGAGAAGGGGCGAGGCACGGCACCGACGAGCAGGGCTTCTTCCACTGATAAAAGTGGCGTATTAGCCCCCGTTAAATGGTCTTTCGAGAAGGAAAAACTCAGTGATAGTATATACCTACTAAAGTTTATTGCTCAGATGGAGGACAAATGGGCTGTTTATTCTCAGCATATTGAAGGAGAGGGGCCTGTTCCGACGACGTTTACTTTCGAAGAAGGGTCCCATTATCAACGCGAAGGAGAAATAGAAGAAGTAAGTGATCACAAAATTGCGGGTATGGATCCCAATTTTGGTATTTATGTAGTCAAGTACAAGGATAAAGTGATTTTCACCCAAAAGGTTAAAGTGTTGGAGGATACCAAGCCGATCAAGGGAGAGCTTGAGTTTATGACCTGTGATAATACACGTTGTTTGCCTCCTGATTTTGTTCCTTTCACCTTTGCTTTTTCAGAAAAAGCGGTTGCGGATGTTCAAGATGAAAATGCAAAAATGGTGATCGTCGGCGATAAAATTGATCAAACGAGGGAAAAGTTACAAAAGACATATGTACAACCTGCCGGCAACTGCGGAGAAGAACAAGTTGTTCGCAACAAAGGTGCGATTATGACCTTTTTGTTTGGATTTATCGGTGGGTTGCTCGCTTTGTTGACGCCTTGTGTTTTTCCGATGATTCCTTTAACGGTTTCTTATTTTACCAAGGGAAGTAAAGACCGAAAATCCGGTATTCGCAATGGATTGATCTATGGATTGTCCATCATCGGCATTTACATTTCACTGGGATTGTTGATTACAGCATTATTTGGAGCCACGGCATTAAATGATCTTTCCACGAACTGGATCGCCAATGTGTTGTTTTTTCTCATTTTCATCTTTTTTGCAATTTCTTTTTTCGGATATTATGAAATTACCCTTCCTGCCTCTTGGGCTAACAAGAGTGATGCATTAGCAGACAAAGGAGGGTATATAGGCATCTTTTTTATGGCCTTTACGCTAGCCTTGGTCTCGTTCTCTTGCACCGGGCCAATCATTGGAGCTGCATTGGTTCAGTCAGCGACTTCTACCACAGGGCCCTTTATTGTGATGTTGGGATTCTCAATGGCTTTGGCATTGCCTTTTGGTCTTTTTGCAGCCTTTCCCGCCTGGTTAAACTCATTGCCGCGTTCCGGCGGGTGGATGAATACAGTAAAAGTAGTGCTTGGATTTTTGGAGCTTGCGTTGGCATTCAAATTTCTCTCTGTAGCAGATATGACCATGCACTGGGGGATTTTGGGTTATGAGGTATATATGATTATCTGGATTGTACTTTTTGCTGCGATGACGGCCTATCTTTTCGGATGGATCCATTTCCCACATGATAGTAAGGGAGTTAAAATTTCGATTTCAAGAAAAGTCTTAGCCTTTGCTACTTTGGCCTTTACCCTTTATCTGGCCTCCGGCTTTACGTATAATGATACCACCAAGAGTTATAACTCACTCAAAGCATTAAGTGGACTGGCCCCTCCGACGAGCTACAATTATTTTCTAAATAAACAACATGTCGATCCCGAGCTACAAGAAGTCTATCCCTCTTACTCCAAGGGCCCCAATAACCTCAATGTATTCCACGATTATTACGAAGGTATGGCTTATGCGAAGGAGGTACATAAACCGGTTTTGCTGGACTTTACAGGCTATGGTTGTGTCAATTGTCGTAAGACGGAAGAACATATTTGGACCGATGAGAGAGTACGGCATAAACTCTCCACTGATTTTGTCTTGATCTCTTTGTATGTGGATGATAAGAAGCCTTTGGAAAAGCAACTCTGGTCCACCACCCAAAACAAAAAACTACGTAGGGAAGGCGATATCTGGTCTGATTTTCAAATCGCAAACTTCCGTCAAAATACCCAACCCTTGTATGTCATGGTCACTCCGGATGAACAAGTTTTAGCCAAACCACGTGGATATCAAGATGGGGCCGACAGCTACAACGAATTTCTGGAATGTGGCCTCCATACCTTTGAAAAGGTCTATAAATAGCGTTTTTTGACGGGTAAGAAGTACTGATATCACCGTATTGGAGCGTTTTAGAATAAAGTTTACCTCCTTAACTTCAGCAGAGGCAGCACCTTGTGAAGTGTGATCCATCGCAAGAGCAAGAACCAAGGCGCTCCATGCATAACAAAATCAAACCAATCCATAGCCCCCATTCCATGGGCGCCCCCCAATATCCATTTGATTTTGCCATAGATGTGGGGTTCCGGGACAAACGGTGCCAGCCCAAGCGTCAAACACATGACTACAATCATCTTAATATCTATCTCTTCCATAGTACTTTTGAATTTAAGACACAAATCTAATTTTGATTTATGAAACGAACATGAATTTTATTAATCATAAATTCACACACAAAGATGATTAAAAAAATTCATGTGAGAGCGAAGCGGTTCCATATGTGCAGAAAATTTGTAATATTTTTATTTTCTATTTATTAGAAATTTTTAAAGATATGAAAGGAAAGGTGATGGGGGTCACCTTGAACATACAAAAGCATTTATATGCCTAATTCATAGTTAATTGAGAAGAAATATGTATCTTTAGCCCTAAGAAAACGACCCCTACTTAATACCTAAGCAGAGGCCCCTTTAAATGTTTTCACAACGGAATAATCCTTATTGTGATTAGCTTTCATTTGTACTGTAAAGGTATGACAATTTATCGAAATACAAAAATTATGTAATAAAAAATATTGCGATGGACTCAAAAAGAATTTTAGGTTTGGACTTGGGAACCAATAGTATTGGTTGGGCTTTAATCGACTACAACTTCGATGAAAAACATGGAGAAATATTAGGCTTGAGCAGTAGGATTATCCCTATGGATCAAGGCCAATTAACTGATTTTGAAAAAGGAAATTCTATCTCCCAAACTGCCGACAGAACAAAATACAGGGGGGTAAGAAGATTATATCAAAGAGATAATTTGCGTAGAGACCGTTTACATAGAGTGTTGAACATTCTCTGTTTTTTACCCGAACACTATAAAAATGAAATTGATTTTGACAAAAAGAAAGGGCAATTCAAAAAAGAAGTAAAACTCAACTACCGTCAAAATGAAAGCGGGAAATTTGAATTTCTGTTTATGGATTCTTTTTATGAAATGGTAAAGGATTTTAGAAAGCACCAACCATCGTTTTTTTACACAAAAAAGAATGGCGAAGAAACCAAAATTCCTTACGATTGGACGCTTTACTATTTAAGAAAAAAAGCGCTAACCGAAAAGTTAACCAAAGAAGAATTAGCATGGCTCATTCTTAATTTTAATCAAAAAAGAGGGTATTATCAGTTGAGGGGGGAGGAAATGGAGACACAAGAAGGGAAAACAAAAATATTTGAAGTTCTAAAAGTAAGAGAGGTTGTCGATACAGGTGATATTTTAAAGAAAACCGGTGAAAAATTATACAGAGTAATTTTTGAAAACGGCTGGGAATATGATAAGCTCACTACAAAACCGGAAAACTGGCTTAATAAAACAAAAGAGTATATTGTTACGACATCCACAACAAAAGACGGTAGTGTTAAACGGACATATAAATCCGTAGATTCTGAAAAAGATTGGATAGCTATCAAAAAGAAAACCGAACAAGACCTTGATGAATACATTAGTCAAAACAGTAACCACACTGTAGGTACTTATATTTACGAAACTCTGCTTAATAATCCATCTCAAAAAATAAGAGGTAAACTCATTA
>JALSTN010000110.1 GCA_026983735.1 Saprospiraceae bacterium
AATGTCGACTTAAATTTTCCGTGCGCTGTCGGTACAAATTATCGGATATAGCAAGTAATCCCATCCGCTGACCGGCATAACTAAAAACTTTTGAGCTCGATATTAATAATATCCAGTTATCGGTATAATGTGCTACGGTCGATTGATAGGGAGGAACTCCGGGTCGGCTGAGATCCTTTCGAAAGTCCATACCGAAATACGCCAGATCTTCTAATACCACCACATCGTATTCGGTAGCTAATCTTCCTATAACCTTGAGCTCCTCCTCCGTAAAACAGATCCAAGAGGGATTATTGGGGTTGGAGTAGAGTATACAGGAGATATCACCTTTTTCCAAGTAACTGCGCAATTTCTCTTCCAACTTTTCTTCTCTATAATCATAGATGTCAAAATGGACATAATCCAACCCCAATATCTGAAGCTGTTGTTTGTGTACAGGAAATCCCGGATCGATCAAAAGCGTTCTACGCTGTCCTGCCTTGCGCTTATTGACCGTCATAAATGCAGCAAAACTAGCCTGCATTGACCCCACGGTGGGGACACATCCCTCTGGTGAAATATCGAGATTTAAAAAGTTTTTGATAAACTGTACAGACTCCGTTTTTAATTGGGGGATTCCGTTAATGTTGGGATATTTAGATGCTACACCCTGTTGCAACGCTTCGATTTCTGCTTCTACACCAATAGAATTGGCAGGAAGACCGGGAATACCCATCTCCATACGAATAAACTCTACTCCGGAAGCGGTCTCAATCAGATCTACCAGTTTTTTTGTCTCTCTAATCGTTGCATTTTGAAGACTTAATCCACTCTCCTCGATTATTTGATCCACCACACGTTTCGAAATCATCGTTTCACTCATTGATATCTCTAATTTATTCCTTGTTTTTATATTAATTCAATTACATATTATCCGACAACGAGGTTATACAAACCCTATATTTGAAGCTTGTATAACGTTTCTTTTGCAAATCGCATTAAGTCTCCCAAAAGTACTCTAATTATCGGGTTAAACAAGTGGAATTTCATCAAAATCTATTGCTAAAGTCAACAGAACTATACATTCTACCATTTCATACCTGAGTAATTATAAAGTTGTCTTTTGTATCTATATCGAAACCTAACAATGTAATAGGACACATAGAAACTTCAAAAATAGCTAATCGATGTTTCTTGTTCTTCACTCCAAATTATTGAGATAAATTTAAAGAAACACCTATGGTCTGTATCTATGTTGATATCATTTCTTAAATTTGCGTTGCTTTAGCACGTCAGGAAGGACGTAGAAGCCACCCTAGCTCAGTTGGTAGAGCAATGCATTCGTAATGCATGGGTCGGGAGTTCAAGTCTCCTGGGTGGCTCCAATAAGGAGAACTACGTAGCCCATTTTCCAAGCTACGTAGTTTCTCTTTTTCGTACACTTATACGATATTTGGATTTTGTTGTCCTACATTTTTATCTTCAATACGTTTTAGGAGGGGGAGAGGGGTCCGTGATTGTTGAAGAGAGGGCATCGAGTAATAGAATCACAAAAGTAGTTGAATGAAACGCAATATTCCCAATTCCATAACTTTAGGCAATCTTCTTTGTGGTTTTTTTGCCATTCTCATCAACGACCCAATGCTAAGCCCCCTTTTGGTCTTATTTGGTGCATTACTTGATTTATTTGATGGTTTGGCCGCTCGGAAACTCAATGTTTCCGGAGAAATGGGAACCCAACTAGACTCCTTTGCCGATATGGTCAACTTCACTGTTGCGCCTGCTTTTTTGTATTTTCATCATGTCCTCCCTGCTCAAAACCTATGGTCTTATGTCGTGGTGAGTTTTCTGCCGGTGGCAGGAGCACTAAGGTTGGCCAAGTTTAATATAAGTGAGGAGGAATCCTCTGTTTTTCTCGGATTAGCAACTCCTGCGGCAGGAATGATGATTGCTTTTTGGGTGTTTGCTCATGCTAACAATTCATACGGAGACATTCTTCAAAATGATATAGTCAATTGGGGAATGCCGGTGCTCATCGGATTGCTTATGGTCTCCCCTTTCAAAATGTTTTCTTTCAAAGGAGTGAAAAAGAATACGCATTTGCACAAGGGGCTCATCTATCTGTTTCTTGTATCCATCCTTGTTTTTTCTTTGATCTATTGGTTTGCTGCTGTACCTTTAATCATTCTAACATATATCGTTTTATCCCTCATTGGTCATTTTGCGGGATTGTACGATTAATATAGAGGTATTGGTTTGACGCAACCCCTTAAACCTTAGCTTATGGAACATAAAAAAACTACTATATCTTCCGCTCCTGATACTGCTCCTTACTATCAAGAAATCGGCAAGGAAGTAGAAGTGTTCCAACACTGTTGGAAAAACCACCTCCCTTTCTTGCTCAAAGGGCCGACCGGAACAGGTAAGTCTAGATTTCTAGAGTATATGGCGTTTACGCTCCAGCAGCCGATCATCACCGTTGCTTGTCACGAAGAAACCTCCTCGACAGACCTTATCGGGAGGTTTATCATTAAAGGAACAGAGACCGTATGGCAAGATGGTCCATTGACTATAGCGGTTAAACAAGGAGGAATCCTCTATTTAGATGAAATCGCTGAAGCTCGGCCGGATGTCATTGTCGCCATTCATCCGCTTACGGATCATCGAAGAGAATTGTTTATTGACAAGTTGGGGACCATGATCAAAGCACATCGGGACTTTATGCTCGTCGCCTCTTTCAACCCGGGATATCAAAGGGGATTTAAGGAGTTAAAACCCTCGACTCGTCAACGCTTTGTCTCTATGAGCTTTGATTATCCGGAAAAAGAGCTAGAAAAAATGATTCTGATGAAAGAAACAGGCATTGACTCCGGGGTCGCTAAAAAGCTAGTCAATATAGCTAATAAAATCCGTAATCTCACCGAATTAGGACTTACAGAAACCGTCTCCACCCGATTACTTGTAGATGCAGGTAAGCTTATTCAGTCCGGTTTGCCCAAGCGCCTTTCTGTGGAAGTGGCCGTAGTAGAACCCCTTTCCGATGATCCGGAAATCGTAGAAGCCCTCAGAGACTTAACACAATTGCTCATCTAAGTACAACCCTAGTTCGTATGGCTTTAGATGAGTATTTATTCGGACGCTTTGTCCGTTATTTAAAACGGCGCAAGACCTCGGCTATTCAGGCTTCAAAGCACATTGTAAAACTCGATGATGTCAAAGGAAAACTAACCATCTTTGCCAGTGCTGTTTCCGGGTATCCCATCCATATTCATCCCGCTGAACGAGAAGGAGGATATAAGAATGATTCTTTTTTTCTACCTCCTCGTATGGATCATTTTGATTCTTATGAACAAAATGCTTCCTTTTATCTGTTTCGAGTACTCTATCTCGCAGTCCAAAAAAAACTCGGGATCAACTGGCCGGACCAACTGCAGCACGATCTCATGGAATCTCGATTAAAAGCCGAAGAAAAAGCGCCTTTGATCCTCCGTCACTTATTTGAAGAGGTCCCCTCTACAGAGGTCATTTACCGGCAGTTGTTGGAACTATTTGATGCGAAAACAAAGGGTAATTCGTCTCCGGACTATTCGTTTATCTATGGAAAATGGATGAATAACCGTCCGGAAGAAACTAATCAAAAGAAAGAAAATTCGCTGGCAGACAAAGCTAAAATGGCGATTAAAAATGAAATCACCACCTTGTTGAAAACGCGTTCTGTAGAGGAAGTTTTTACCTTAGAGGTAGACAAAAAACAACAGGAGGATTATGTGATGACCCATAACTTTGAAAAGATAGATACGGCCGAAGAACACGAAGGTGGTTGGCGAGACTTCGATGGGGATGATGATATGAAAGACCATAGTCAGGCTCTGGAAGATCTCAAGATGAAATACACTGTGCGCGTAGACGATGAAGTGCATAGCATTTACCAAGCGGATTTTGTGGAAAATGCTACCGTATCGGAAAGTGCTGATCTCAACACTTCTGATTTTCATATCCTATACGACGAATGGGATTACACCAAAAGAACCTACAAAAAAGATTTTTGCAAAGTATATCCCAAAAAGATCTCCGGAACAGATATTTCATACTATAAAAAAACCCTCGTCGATCATCGCTCTACCCTTACCGGTCTCCGCAAAATGTTAACCACTGTCAACAATAAATATCAACAACAGCGGCGACAAAGACAAGGAGATCAGTTTGATATCGATGCGATTACAGATCTGTTTGTAGATGTGCGTTGTGGTCACACCCCCTCTGAAAAAATTTATTTATCCGCTCGCAAAAAAGAAAAAGACCTCTCTATTCTGATGTTATTAGATATAAGTCTCTCCAGCGATGGGTATGCCGCCGGCAATAGAATCATAGATGTGGAAAAACAAGTCTCTATTCTTTTTGGTGAAATCCTCGATGAGTTCAATGTGGATTTTGCCCTAGGTTGTTTCTATTCCAAAACCAGGAATAGCACCGCGTATTTATCTGTAAAAGACTTCAGCGATCCTTGGTCCAAAGCAAAGTATAAAGTCGGGACCGTCGAGCCTGAAGCCTACACTAGAATAGGTGCGGCCATAAGGCACTCGGGAGCACTGCTTAAAGAACGGGATACTAAGAATAAATGGCTAATCCTCATCTCAGATGGCAAACCCAATGACTATGATAGATACGAAGGAAAATATGGAATCAACGATATAAGACAAGCACTTAGAGAACTCCGCCATAACAACATTCAATCCTACGCCCTTGCCATAGAAGCGCAAGCTAAATACTATCTCCCCCTGATGTTTGGTCAGAACCACTATCAGATACTGACGAACCCGGTTGAACTTCTGCAAGCTCTTGTACTGCTCTATGAACGGATTAAACACCAATAATATCTTATAAGAGGGTATGTTTAGCTATCTGAAAATCACTGAAATTCCTGTACCTATTCAGAAACCTCTACCTTTTTAGATTGTTTAAACGGCAAAGGAAGTTAAATGGGGAAGTCCTAATATCAATATAAAACCTAACCCTGAATATACTTCATCTCGGATAATGATTTTAAATACCTGATTCCTCATGCATTCAAGTATAGACCATAAAGACTTTTACGAGCCACCGGGAGGAATCTTAATCTGGATACTTATCTTTTTAGAACTCATCACGTTTGGAGTTGCATTAATCGTATTAATAGGATACAGCCGGGAAGATCCGACAGCCTATCACATATCCAGACTAAAACTCAATACTACTTTTGGGTCCATCAATACGGTGTTTTTACTTACAAGCGGCTATTTTATGGCAGAAAGTCTAAAGCAATTTAAAGCAAACCATCTCCCTCGAGCTACCATACTCCTCCAACTTACCCTATTGGGGGGATTGTCATTTCTCCTCCTGAAAGGATTCGAATACTATGAAAAAATAGAACATGGGTTGACGTTAGGTCATGATACTTTTTTTAATTTTTATTGGTTACTCACCGGTTTTCATGTGATTCACGTATTCGTTGGATTAACGATTCTGGGGTCGATACTTTGGAGTCTTAAAAGGGCTAGAACCCCGTTATTACTCGAGGACTACGAGGCTTCAGCTGCTTTTTGGCATATGTGTGATTTGATTTGGTTATTGTTATTTCCGACGTTGTATTTAGTACTGTAACCTAAGGCAAAATCACTACCTATTATTGAAAATAACAATATTGTTTCCGGATGAAATTGAACAATACGAATACCTTGGGAGTACTATTATTATTGACGTTGTGTACTGCCCTATTTTCGATATTTGGATGGGGAAAGAATGGAGTTATAGCTATCATTCTAATCCTGTCTGGAGTAAAATTTCTTCTCGTCGCCTTTCGATTTATGGACATGTACAAAGCACATCGGTTGTGGAAGTTGCTCCTCGTAGGGTATCTTTTGAGTTTTATTAGTATTGTTCTGATTCTGCTGAAATAAATATTGGTTTTGAGGTTTTTACTTTTAGGGCTAGCTTTTCGTCAAGGGAAATTGTTATATATTCGTATCTAATACAGGGTTTTGGGTTAATGAGAGTCAGTTGAAAAAGTTTTAAACGTATGCAATATCGTTTTTCCGGTCTTCTCTTTTTTATAAGACAAGTTTTTGTCCTTGGACTATTATCCTTTTTCTTTATTGGGATCATTCGAGCTTCTACAGACCGCCATTTCATACAAGATACTTTAAACCCATTGCGATTAAAAGCTGGAATTTCAGCGCTGGGTGTAGGATATTCAGGGAGTACGATAGGACTTTATAAAAGTTGGTACGCGCCCTATCACACGGGTGATTTTCATTTTTATAATGATTGGGGGGAGTGGAAAAACATCGATAAAGCAGGGCATATTTTTAGTGCTTATTTTCAAGCTGAGCTTTTATATCGGGGCGCTCGCTGGGTAGGTTTGAAGAAGTCTCAAGCATCAATATACTCCGGAGGCATCGCCCTCCTGTTTATGAGTACCATCGAGGTTATGGATGGTTTTTCTGACGGATGGGGCTTTTCCCTTCCCGATATGGGAGCCAATCTGCTTGGAGTGGGATTGTTTGTAGGACAAGAATACGTCTGGGAAGAACAGTTTTTTCGTATGAAATGGTCGGCTTCCCCCAGTAAAGTAGAGCCCTATTATGCGATCGGAAACAAGGGTACAAGTATCCCTTTAGATATTAGACGTCAAATGTTATTTGGAAAAACCCTTAGTGAACGATTGTTAAAAGACTATAATGGAACGCATGTTTGGCTGTCATGTAGTATGCCAAAGGCTATCACCGAAACCGGATATTGGCCGGAATGGCTAACTCTTGCGCTCGGTGTAGGAGCTGGAAATTTATACGGAGGGTATGAAAATTCTTGGGTAAAAGATGGGGAGAGATTTGTTTTACCCAAAACACAATTTCCACGATATACTTCCATATATTTATCTCCGGATATCAATTGGCTCAAGGTACCGGCAAAAAATAATTGGCTCAAAAGCGTTTTTGTTTTGTTAAATGTCTTTAAATTGCCTGCTCCTACAGTTGAATACCGGACGACAGGCACATGGGTCTGGCATTGGGTTTTATTTTAGTCGTATATCACGACTTGTTTGGCTAATATTATTGGATGAAAAAACAATACGGATGAAAAAATTAATCTACCTTTCTTTTTGTATGTTATTGTCTTACGGGATCAGAGGGCAAAATCACATTCCCGTATCGGATATAGAAGCGGATTATCCGGAGTTGGAGAAATTATACCTCCATATTCATCAGCATCCGGAGTTGTCTTTTCATGAAGAGAAAACAGCGGCTCGACTTGCTAAAGAACTTAGAAGTGCCGGATTAGATGTTACAGAACATGTAGAAGGCACTGGGATTGTAGGAGTCTTAAAAAATGGTCCCGGCCCTGTGGTCCTTGTTAGAACCGATCTTGACGCGCTGCCTATCGTAGAGCAAACCGGGGCAGATTATGCAAGCAAGATTCAAGTCAAAGATGAAAAGGGCAATGAGGTAGGGGTCATGCACGCTTGTGGGCATGATGTTCATATGACGGTCTGGACGGGAACGGCGAGAGCGATGGCGAAGCATAAAGACAGATGGAAAGGTACCCTCGTATTTATCGGTCAACCCGCAGAAGAGAGGGGGGGCGGAGCTAAAAATATGTTGAAAGATGGTCTTTACAAACGCTTCCCTGTTCCTGACTACGGAATAGCTCTACATGTCAATTCTAATCTGGAAGCCGGAAAGGTCTCCTACATCCCGGAATACGCCATGGCCAATGTAGAATCCATGGATATAGATGTCTTTGGTCGAGGGGGACATGGAGCTTATCCGCATACTACGATTGATCCAGTCGTACTGGCCGCAAAAATTATCCTCAATATCCAAACCATCATCAGCCGGGAAATCTCTCCTCTAGAACCAGCTGTAATTACGGTTGGCTCTATTCACGGCGGTACAAAACACAATATTATCTCCGATAGAGTGCATCTTCAGCTAACCCTACGTAGCTATACAGAAGAAACCAGGCAAGGAATCGTTCAAAAAATTAAACGGATTTGCAAAGGAGAAGCGATCGCTGCCGGATTACCGGAAGACCGTTGGCCTAAAGTAACTTTGGCAGATGAATTTACTCCTGCCTTGTACAATGACCCCAAGCTCGTTAAAACTGTGGTGGCCTCCCTTCAATCTGAACTGGGAAAGGAGAATGTGATACTCGAAAAACCGGTGATGGGCGGAGAAGACTTTGCAAGGTACGGCAAAACCAAAGAGCATGTGCCGATTTTTATGTTTGGACTGGGAGTCGTCCCTACCCAAAAATACAAAGAATATAAAGCAGCTGGAAAAACACTTCCTTCTCTTCATTCTGCTTTGTTTTTGCCGGATAGAAGACCTTCAATCATTACAGGCATACGCTCTATGACTTCAGCATTAACAGACTTAATGAATAAATAGTACCACATCTTATTATGAGAGGACGCTGGGTCTATATCGTTGCACTTGCTACAATCGTTTTGTTGACGGGGTATTTCAACCTATCTTCTCTTAATTCGATTCCTATGGAAGCCCATGCTTGGGCCCAAACCGATCATTATTCCCTTGCCCTGGGGTTTGAGAGAAACGGATTGAACTTCTTCAAACCGGAGACTTTCGTTATGAATCACCAGTTCCCCTATAATTTTTTGCGGCCGGCAAAGAATAGTATTACAGCTGTTGATTTTCCTATTCATGAGTATATCCCGGCTCTATTTATGAAATTATTTCACTCCCGGTCTCCGTTATTTTTTAGACTTTATGTTCTTCTTCTAAGTGTTATTGGACTATTTTACTTGTTTCGTTTAGCTCTACTCATTACAGGGGATGAGCTATTGTCTCTAGGCATGTTGGTATGGTCCGCCACCGTACCTGTTTTTGCACTTTTTCAAGGAAGTTTTATGCCCTCTATTCCCTCCTTGTCACTTATGACAATAGGGATGTACTACTACTTTCATCATGTAGAAACACAGGATAAAAAACCCTTTATCACAGCGATACTCTTTCTTACTATCGCCGCTCTAACCCGGAAGACCTTTGCTATCCCTCTCGTTGCGATAGGTGGATACGAAATCATTAAAACATTTCGCAATCCTAAATATGGTAAGGGATATAAACTCAATACCTATATCGCATTGTTATTGGTATTTCTAGGTTATCAGGTCTACAATCACTATCTGTTTTATAATTACGGTTCTGTTTTTCTAAATTACTTTTTGCCGCCTCATAACTGGGTGGAAGTTCAGCGATTATTATCTATTATTTGGTCTAAGTGGTTGTTGACTTTTGGCTCTCCTTTTCATTATGTACTCTTGTTCTCTGCCTTAGTTCTCCTGGGATTCAATGCCAAGAAAATAATCACCGGCAATAACACCGTACACAAGTCCCTTCTCTTCATCTCCTCTCTGATGATTATAGGAGACCTGATCTTTTTCGTCATGATGATGAAACAGTGGGAACATCACGATTATTACCTGAACGACACCTTTTTTCTTCCCACCTTTATCCTATTGAGCTTAGCTTTAGCTCAAATACCTAAAAAAACTTTGAATCGCAAATCGGTTAAATTGGGATGGGCCATTCTAATATTAATTACAGGCTTATACGGAGCCCTCTATGCAAAAAAAATCAAACAGAATCGAGCGAATATCAATTATCATTCCCGCACCTATACGACATTTAAAAACTTTTCAGGAACAGAAAAATTCTTAGATTCGCTAGGAGTATCCAAAGCGGCTAAAATTCTCGTACTAGATGCTTATGCCCCCAATTTACCCTTCCTTCTAATGAACCGCAAAGGAATGGCTATTATGTCCACCACCGTTCGAAATTTGGACGAGACCATGAAGTGGCATTATGATTTGCTCGCTCTACAAGATACGTTTATCCTATCTGATATATATCCCAATGCCCCTCAAATCATTAACAAGTTTGAAAAAATAGCAACGAATGGTAAAGTGAGCTTTTTTAAACGATTGGCTAAGGATAAAATCGGTTCGATAGAGTCTTTTATCGGTCTGGATACGACGACCAGAGCCATGCATTCCTTGGAAAAATTTGAACATTCTTATGATTCTACTTATCATTCAGAATGGGAGTATTTACGTATTGTCAAGGAACCAAAGGAACCACAGAACTCTATTATGTATTTTAAAGAGGGGGAAGAATTTGGTATGAAATGGGAACACCCCTGTCCAAACATCCTTCACAATAAGAGTTTTCTTCTTTTTAATGGACGGTTCAAAGCCTTTACAGAAGATGTCATATACCTGGCCGTTACGTATGGTCAATTCATTACTAATGATACCTTGTATAGAGATAAACTGATTAGAAATCAACTTTTTCCCTATAAGAAATGGCGTAGTATTGCCATTGAGATCCCACTTGATCCTATCCCCGCTAATTTGCCCGATTGTACACTGCGTATTTATCTCTGGAATAAAAATAAACGTAAATTATTTCTCGATGATGTGGAGCTGAGCATCTACCCCTATAAATAACGCTCTTACATTTATACATATTCCTCGTCATCTTTGATCTCTTTGGGTGGAGTCAGTTCTTCTTCAGATGCTGGGGAATCCTTCGTAGAATCAAGGTTAATTTTTTTGCCTAGATATACCAGAGTCTCTATGTCTTTATGGTTGAGATCCTCTTCATGAGAAGATATAAATTCGATGGATCCATCCTTGTATTTTAACAATAGAGGGATGGTGTCTTTCTCACAATGAATTGAATCGAGTAATTCAACTAAAGTATGATTTGAACCCTCTATTTTAAATTCGTGTACCTCCGGGTATTTATACGCCACCTCGTGTAAATTAAAAAAATCATCTGTACATGAAAATAGTCCTTCATGAGGAATATTCTCTTTCCGCATTAGTATCTCTTCCGGACTCAACAACCGAAAATGTCCTCTGTCCCCATACCGTTCTTTAAAGCGCTGAAGAACGTACTTATTTACCCGGGGGTTTTCTGTCATGGCAACCAAATACCCGACTTCATTCAAATCTACAAAATCCGTCAAATCATCCGTATAAACATCTGCAAGAATAGCATTTAGCCCCATCTGTTTTGCTTCTTGTATCTTTTCAGGACTTCGATCTAATAAAATTACATTTTTACCGAGTTTCTGCAAATACCTAGCGATTACCCTCGATGCATCATTCGCCCCAACTATCAATATACCCTCGAACTGATCCACCCAAACACCGGTCCAACGTGCAAACCATTTTGACCCGATAGAAGTAAATAACACCGTCCCTAATACGACCATAAATACTAAAGGGGTAATGTATTCAGCTCCGGCAACTGTGTCCTTCAATTTCATACCAAAGAGAGAAGCAATCCCCGCAGCTACAATTCCCCTGGGACCGATTAGAGAAATAAACCATTTTTCATTTGTCCTTAGTTTGCTTCTCCTGGCACTTATAAAAACAGAAAGAGGGCGAATAATCAAAAGAATGATGATAAATAAAGCCACAATCTTCCAATCGAATAAATACAACAATTGATCTATATTCATGTTGGCCGATAGAACAATAAAGAGTATGGAGATTAGAAGGATACTCAATGATTCTTTGAAGTCTAGTATTTCATGCAGCACCTTCAACTTAAGATTGGCTAGGACCATCCCCATCACGACCACTGCCAGCAAACCCGATTCTTGGGCCAATACATCGGAAACAACAAAGATCAATAAAACATAGGCCAAGGCCGAAACATTAATCAAATACTTGGGAATAAGCTCCTTCTTTAGTATGAAATAGAAAGCATATGCCGCACTAAACCCAATACTCGCACCTATAATCAATATCTGTAAAAAGGATTTTATGGCATGCTCTGCCAATGAGGATTCACTCGCCTCCGCTACTATAAATTCAAACATCAGTATTGCAACTAAAGCTCCTATCGGATCAATGAGTATTCCCTCCCATTTTAATATCGCTGCAACTTCTTTTTTTATTGGCAAATGCCGTAGAATAGGTCCTATAACCGTAGGACCCGTTACAATAATTAGGGAGGAAAAAAGAAAGGATAACCGCCAATCTAAACCTAGCAAATAGTGCACGGGAATAGCAGCTCCTACAAAGGTTACTAGCGCCCCTGTCGTTAAAAGACCCATTATGGCAGGAGTCATACCTCGTATTTCTTTAAAATTAAGGGTTAACCCCCCTTCAAATAATATGATCCCGATCGAAAGAGTAACAAAGTAAAATAACACTTCCGGCGGGAACATTCCCGAACCTTTATCCGGATTGAAGATGGGGTCTATCCATTTCATACCATCCTGTGTCAGATACGTTGAGATCGGTCCCACCACTAACCCGATGAGGATTAGTGGTAAAATGGCTGGTATCTTGCTCTTCCAAGCTAACCACTGTGCAAAAATTCCCAATATAATGATCCCTGCTAATTCTACCATGTGCTTTTTTAATCTAAACGGTTAACGCTACCCATTTTTATACTTTGTTTGTCTAACTCTCTTCTAACATTAATGCCATATGATCCAAACTCTTCTTGGAGCCTACAACCGTCAAAATATCTCCGATTCGCAATCTCGTATATCCATGCGTGATTAATACTTGTCCCTTCCGCTTGACTGAGAGTATTAATACGTCTGAAGGCAATCTCAGATTGCGCAACAGTTGACCATGCAACCTTCGGTCTCTCACCTCTATATCTCTTGAATCCTTACCCTCAATCTCTCCTAAAACCAATGCCGTGGTTTGTGGAGAAATTACATAGTGCTCTATTAAGTTGACTAATGCACTTACAGACTCTACGATTCGCACTCCCATCCCTTTGAACCGATCATAATATGACCAGTCTTGCAAACGAACGACGATATCGGATATACCAAACTTTTCATACAGTAACTCGGCTAATTTTAAGTTGTTCTCATCTGAATTGAATAATATGACACCATCGGCCTCCCCTGCTTTTAACGCACTCAATGACGATTCATTAATCTCATCATAATGGATAATATCGACATCTTCCAGTGAACGTATTTCTTCCCGCTTCATCTTTGTCGCAATAACCGCCTTCCAACCGGAAGATTGAAATCTTCTGGCCAACAAAATGGCCTGGTCTTCAAAACCAAAAATAATTACGTTTTTACTTCCTTCATGACCTTTAAATTTTCCCTTCTGATGATCTTCCTTAACTGAAATTAAAGATTTTTTAAATAGTACAGGCCCTATGACTTGACTTATAATAATCATCCCTATGACAATAGTAAAAAAAGTATCTCCCCATTCTGGAAATGCAACCGCAACCTCCGCAGCCAATCCAATACCTACTCCTGCCTGCGTAACATATGGCATCCATCCTACTTTTTTATACAAAGGAGGGTCTTTAGCGATAACGCCCCCTACATAAGATGCTATAGCAATCGTCAATAGACGCAATAAAAATAGAAGTAAGGCTATATCCCAGATTTTTAATAACATGTCTAAAGACAAAGATGCCCCGGTTAGTGTAAAAAATATTACAAATATCCAGGGTCCATTTGTTTCTAACAATCGATGAAACTCCGGCCTGTGACGCGTGTAATTCGTTACATAAAATCCCGCTACTATGCATATGAGTAAGGGCTCAAGATGAATGTGTAAACCCCAGTGCTTATAAATAAAATGACCGACAATCTGCTCTAAAATATATACACTTAATCCACTTAATAATATTACTGCTGTTTTGAAATATTTACTAAAACTAAATGATAATACCCAGGCGATAAACCGACCCATTGCTATCCCACCTATAATCGCAATAACAATTTCAACAAAAACTTGTACCGCCACTAACACATTAAAGGATTCACCACTCATCAAACTCTTGGACAACGAAAATACTATAGCAAATAATATTACCACTAACACATCTGCTACTACCGTTACTCCCATAACGAGACGTGTAAATGGACCTTTCGCCCTTAATTCACTGATTATCGCAATGGCTGATGAAGGAGACCTGGCCACAAATATGGTCGCAAATAACATCGAAATGATCCATTTGACAATCTCACTCTGCTCCTTCAGAAATGGAGTGAAGGAGGATAGAATATAAACCCCTACTCCTCCTAACAAAAAAGTGATAGACAATTGACTTATCGTATTCCATTTTATACTATTCAAATTTCCCCGCAGCTCTTTTAAGTACAACTCAGAACCCGCAGCAAAAGCTATATACGCCAAGGAAAAATCTAGTAAAAAGGTCAGTTGATGTACTTCCTCTACTTTAAAAACACCTAAAATATGAGGGCCGATTAACATACCGGTCAACAGTAAACCCGATATTAACGGTAATCTATATTTCGAAAACCATCTCGAAATAACATCCGAACTCAAAGACAATAACCCAAACACACTTATTATGCTAATCCAATTCCCCCAATCCCTCATTAATATATTTTTTTACATTTAAAGCATTTGGCTATGACACCCTTTTTCGAGCACAATATACGCCTTTATTGACAGTTGTACCCCTCGATCTCAGTTGCTATGCTTTCTACTTTTTTGACCGGAGTAAAACAGGTCTTCTCTTTACATAAATAAACCGTCATAGAAAACACCTTTTCCTTATCTGTTAAATACGGAATTTTACTTGTTGGGGTTTTTGAACCGGACAGGACACAATGGGGAATGTATCTCCTCCTAAGTTTTTCTATTTCCCCTTCATAGTTGTCTCCGATGATCCCTACTTCTGTGTGCATTTTGTCATATAGCACCATACTCAACCACCTCCCATGTCCCATCGGATATTTGTATATCCTATGTTTCGCTTTAAGTAAGATCTCTTCAGAGTGTCGTACCCAATCCACTCTTTTTAATATTATTCCTAATCGATGCAACTCCCTCGTAATAGTGGCAAATCCGGATGGGATAGGTATATCTTGCCAAATAATTTTCCTAACTATTATATCTATTTTATCTTTAGATGTAAAATAAAATATCTTGTTTTGCTTATCATAAAAATCTTCTATTGCTCTATTCATTACCCGCTCTGCCAAAGTAATCCATGAAATATCCATCGTTGTCGCATACAACTCACCGAAAGCTTCCACTAGAAACGCCGAATCATCCAAATTGCCGGATATCGGAACATCCCCTGCTCTATGATAAAGTCTATAGTCGGGCTGTAGGAAGCTTTTTATGAGGTATGAAATGGTTGACTGTGCGTATTCCAAGTAGGTTTTATCTCCGGTTGCACTATAGGATTTACACCATGCCGTAACAAGGAGTGCATTCCAGTCCGGTAATATTTTTCGATCAATGTCCGGTTTTATTCTGTTTTTGTTTCTGTAGTCTAATAATTGTTTTTTAGCCTGAATCCATTCTAATTTTGATGCATCCGTTCTGGTATAACCTGCATCCGACGCAATCCTTGGAATATTTTTCCCTTCCCAATTCCCTCCAGTTGATATATCAAATACCTCGGCAAAATCCACTGCCTTTTCCCCTAGTATGTTTTCCATTTCAGATAAGGTCCAAACATAAAACTTCCCTTCTTCACCGTCACTATCAGCATCCATGGCGCTATAGTATCCTCCTTCTCCATTAGACATTTCTCTATTTAACCACTCGGTGATATTTTGGATTTCAAAAGAATAGTCCCTTTTTAAACAAGAACGAGTTATATCTGCCAAGAGACCTAATAACAATGCATTATCGTAAAGCATCTTTTCAAA
>JALSTN010000111.1 GCA_026983735.1 Saprospiraceae bacterium
TCCAGATCTCCTACATCAAAAACAGAAGTACCATCTTTTGGGTTGATTAACCTTCCCCCTGAATAATAGCTTTGCTCGCTCTTTTCGCCATATTTTTTAACTGCCTGCTTAAAATCAATGGAGTCGTTAATAATTAGGTGTTTAATAGAGTCGAGCAATCGCTCTGTTTTAAGCAGATCTTCTTCTGTTATCTCCGGTTTAATCAGGATATGTCGCGTCAAAATCAAATCTCCTCTTCTGCCCAATAATTGGATGAGGTGCAACCCAAATTCCGTTTCTACTATATCCGAGACCTCCCCCTTTTGAAGGTTATAGGCTGCCGCTTCAAATTCAGGCACCAAAGAACCTCTTTTCATCCACCCCAATTCACCCCCCCTCTGAGCGGATCCGGGGTCCATAGAGTATTTATTGGCAAGTTCTGCAAAATCTTCACCTTGTTCAACACGCTTTTTAATGTCACTCAACAGCTGATACGCCTTCCGGTGCTCTTCAGAATTTACTTTAGGCTTTAACACTAATTCTGCGACTTCTACTTGCATATTAAAATACGGAATACTATCCTTCGGGATAGAATTATAAAAAGCCACTACCTCAGCAGGAGTAATATGCACATCTTCCAATGCTTTGGCTCGCATGCGCTCAGATAAAATCTGATCCTTTAAGTCATTTCGAAATCGAGCTTTCACCTCTGATACCGTTTGACCATAATACTCTTCAAAACGCTTTTCATCCTGATTCATCAAAGAGAGAATATGATCAATTCGGGCATTGAGTTGTTGCTCGACTTCTTCATCTTTGACCTCTATCGAGTCAAGTTTGGCTTGATTGATAAAAAGTTTTTGGATAAGTATACTCTCCAGCAAGCGACATTCACCATCCGGGGGAATATCCTGACCTCTCTCCTTCATCACAGCTAACTGTTCCTGAAGATCAGAAAGTAAAACTAACTCTCCTCCAACTTGTGCAATAACCTTATCAATCAACTGCTGCCCGGGCAAAGACCCCATCGATAAAAAACCAATTAAGGCAATTAATAAACTATTTCGCATTCCTATGAATTATATTCTTCCTAAGTATTAGACCGGGGATATCCACCTTTCGTTGGGGCAATCCCGATTATTCCGAGCTCAAAAGTACGTGTAATTTACCTTGTTGAATGGCTTTGTTGTACAATTCTTTTCTCTTACGCTCAATTAACTCCCTTTTTCGTTGAAAAAGTATGCTCTTTCGCAAGTTATCTCTAAAGTAAGATAATGGAGGGATCTCCCCTGTTGTCTTATAATCTGAGAGATAAAAATAATGCACCTGTCCTTTGTGTTTGATTCTGACACTTTTCCCGATGTCTGACTTATTTAATAGTATTCCGGGAGGAAGGAACTTTTTAACTTTTGCCCAGCGCCGCCAAATAGTATCGTCAAGCATACAATTTGCATTATTCAGTCGACACCAATCTCGTAGTGTCTCTATGTCCTTTGGATAGTGACTTTTCATGAGTTGGAGCATACTGCCCGGGGCGTGTTTACCTTTAGGTACTTCTACATGTCTGTACCTCAGAATTGAATGCTCCAACGTTAATTTATCCTTATTTTTCATGTAATAATTCTGTAAGTCTTTTGCCACTATTAAGGTGTCTACTTCATGAACCATCAAATATCTTTCGTAAGCATTTCTCAACAACATCTGCCTATAGTTTGCGACTAATTGTTGGACACTATTTAGAGCCTCATCAGATAACATCTGCCCTGCCTGATCTGCAAATAATCGATCACTGACCCAAGTGTTGACATAATTTCGGATAGCTCGAACATCACTTGTATCAATCCCCAACTTTGCCATATCTCTTTTGAGTAAAACGTGTTTACCCATTTCAACTACGACTTGTTTGGAGCCATTATCCGAATGATTCCGGCATGAAATGGTTGGCAGAATAAATAAAAGAGACAAAGTCCATAAATAGCTCGATCTATGCCAAAATAAATTTTTCATTCTTCTCCCTTTAGACTTCATAGTAGAACTAACTATTTCAAGTAGTATTTGTCGCTTCTTTGACCCTTCTCTTTGGCTGCTTCCTTAGCTTGATTTTTAGGTACCGGATCATAGCCATGTCCTCCCCAAGGATGACAGCGACCGATCCGCTTTATCCCCATCCATAACCCCTTTAGTACTCCCCATTCTTCTATTGCCCCTACCATGTAATGCGAACACGTAGGTTGGTACCTACAATTGGTCCCCAACCAAGGTGATATGGCCATTTGATAAAATTTAATCGGCAGTATTAATAATTTTCTAAGCATATCTAAGGCTTAAAAATGACCTGTATCCTATCCTTATTGAGCACTTCTTCTTTCAATATACCTGAACGATCATAAAACTGTATAATATTCTTTTGCTCCTCTGCTACCTCCGTAAAAATAGTATTCTCTATCCGTACATCTTGATCTCTACTACATGGATAAAACATATATACCCAGTATGCGTGTCCATTTTCGCTAGCTTCCTTACCAATCCATTCGGGCGATACCATATGCTCATTTGACCATACGTGTAAATGCTGAGCAATGTACTGCCTCAAAAGCGTATCCGCTTTAGAAATATCAACTTCAGAAGGATCCTCCCGGTTTTCCGATATACCATTAAGCGCCAACTCCAGATCATCATCAAACAAATACAACATACTGCGGTACCCTTGCTCTTTCTCACTATACTTTAAAGTGAATTTACTCACATGTATCGGATGCGGTATCGCCTTTGCAAAGCTAGTAATACCACCAAGTAAAATCCCAAGTATCAATAAAACTTCTTTAATATTCACTGTTTGTCTTTGTGTTTAATTACTTGAATAATAAACTTACCTCTATACTTATCTCCCATTCCAATATTTCTGCAACAACATCAAATAAAAACCATTACCTTGACCTATTATAATTCCTTACTTCACCACTACTTTTTGTGTTCTCACATAGCGACCCGGCATTTCCATTCGTATAAAATATACCCCCGAAGGAACAATACCCATATGTCGAACTAGATATCGGCCTTTTCCCACTCGATGAGCCCAGGTCTCCAGTATGTTGTGGCCGTCCAACGCTAAAAGTGAAATTTGCATTCTAGACTTAACATTGCTCTCGACTTCAATAAACAAATCTTCTTCCCAAGGATTGGGGTAGAATATAACTTCATCTCTTCTTATAATATGCTTCACTCCACTGGTGTTGCCGATTGTAATCTTCAAAGGAAAATCATTCAAATCTTCATCTATAATATAGGATTGAAACTTACTTGCCCAATGAAGATATTGACTCAATGAGCCGGTTACTTGCGATAAAAGTGTTATTTTCAACCATTGATTCTTAATAGACAAGACATCTCCCGATGCATTGTATATGAAAAATTTGAATACCTTATTGTCGTATTTTGTGCGTAGATCCCCCTTAGCAATAGTCGGTGAAGATACATCCAATATATTCAAGTCTGCCGTGTCATAAACCAATCCAAACTGTATGCCCGAAAGCATCATAGGGGCAGGAGTACTTACCCAAATAGTAGTTGTATCTCCTTTGATTAAAGTATGTTCTTCTATATGAAATAGCACAGTATCTGTTTCAAATACCTGCCCACTCATATGTATTATTATCCCAAAATAAAAGACCCAAACCAATATTTTATTTATGTGCATATTCATTTACATTTCATATCTTTAAAAATTTCTAATAAATTGAAATAAATGTATTATAAATTTTCTGCAGTTATGTAACCGCTGCGCTCTTACATGAATTTTTTTAATTATCTTTCTCTGTGAATTTATAATTAATAAAATTCATTTTCGTTTCATACTAATAAAAAGACAATGTTATAACTTCATACACTTAAAATATTATACAAACTATATAATAAAATTCATGTTCGTTTCTTAAGTGCATCCTGGTACGCTTCAGCATACTTCTCAATCTGAGTATAAAACTCCGACCCGTACTTTCTCACAATCGCTTCCTTCGCAAATTGGTATAACTTGGTCCGGTTTTTCTTTCCTTTTGTACATGCCGCACTACATATACCCCAATCATCATAATTTAAAGCAAAAAAACCTTTGGATGGGTTCTCTTCCACGCGTATAGGGTACAAATGACAAGAAATTGGTTTTTTAAACCCAATGATTCCCATTTCATACAATACCTCAAAGGCACATCTTGAATATCCGGTATCATTGGACGATAGAAATACACAAGCCCGATTATCGACTAATGTAGTTCCTTTAAATTCATCCTCATCGTATACCGCCCAAACTCCTTCTTTGCGGATTACCTTGCGCGCTTCCCGAGTTAACAAGGGCAATACTTGTGGAAGTATTCCTTCAATGAGCTCAATCTCATCTTCTTCGAGAGGTGCACCAAAATCACCTTCTGTACAGCAAGCGCCCTTGCATGATTTTAGATCGCATTCGAAATCCACTTCAGCGATATCAAGGCTTACCAATTTGTCGTCTATGATTAACAATGTTGCTTTTTTTAAAAATCCGAAACAAAAGTACACATTATTAGCTTGTAACTACGAAAAATTTATTTTCTTTGGGCGTTTTTGCCAAAAACAACTAATAAAACCTTACACCATGGATATACTGAAGGAAAAATTTAAAGCACTAGCAGGAGCTATGCGCCCTGAAGTCAAAGCAATGACCAAGGAAAATCGAAATAAAATTGTCAGTCAGGTAGAACTCTGGCAATTATATGGTGGCGCCAGAGGAGTAAAGTGTTTGGTCTGGGAAACATCTGAATTGGACCCTATTGAAGGGATTAGATTTAGAGGATACAGCATCCCTCAATTGCGAGATCTCCTACCCAAATTCAAAGGGGGAGATGAGCCTATGCCCGAAGCCCTTTTTTGGCTTCTTTTAGTCAATGAAATTCCCACCGAAGAGCAAGTACGTTGGCTCAGCGCTGAATGGAATAGAAGAAGCAATGTTCCAGACTATGTTTATAAGATCATCAATGCATTCCCCAAAGATACACATCCGATGGCACAGTTTAGCGCAGCCATTTCTTCTATGAAAAATGAAAGTGTATTTGACAAACGTTACAATGAAGGAATGCATAAGACAGAATATTGGGATGCCACCTATGAAGATGTAATGAATTTGATCGCACGTCTTCCTGGGATTGCAGCCTATATCTATCGCAGAGCATTTAAAGACGGTCATGTAGCCCCTACTGAACCCGATTTAGACTGGTCAGGAAATTTTGCCAATAAACTTGGGATAAGTAGCGAAAAATTTAAAGAGTTCATGCGCTTGTATCTTACGATTCATGCAGACCATGAAGGCGGCAATGCATCCGCTCATACCACACATCTTGTAGGATCGACCCTTTCTGACAGCTATTTGACATTTGCTTCAGGGATGAACGCCTTGGCAGGGCCATTGCATGGTGCTGCCACTCAAGAGGTCATCCGTTGGGTCTTGGAAATGATAGAATCCTTAGGAACGAATACTCCGAACAAAGAGCAGATCAAACAATATGTCCAAAAAACACTCGATGAAGGTCGTGTCATTCCGGGGTACGGACATGCCGTCCTACGGGAACCCGATCCACGATTTTTAGCACAAAAGGGATTTGCTGAACGCAATCTCAGTGACAATGACCTCATACAAACCGTATGGAAGATTTTTGAAGTTGTTCCCCCGGTACTCCAAAGTCTTGGAAAAGTTAAGAATCCTTGGCCCAATGTCGATGCGCATTCCGGTGCTATCCTATACAATTTCGGCCTTAAGGAATTCAATTATTACACTGTCATGTTCGGTGTTTCCAGAGCTATAGGTGTATTGGCAGCCCTTTGTTGGACGAGAGCGCTTGGCTTGCCCCTTGAAAGACCTAAGTCGGTCACAACTAAGTGGGTAAAGGAACAATTGAAAAATAACGCTTTCGGATAAACCGAGCTGGTCTATCCGCCCAAACAATTTTTTTTTAAAGTAGTACATCTCAGATTTTGACAGTTTGTAGTAAAACTGCATTTTTGTGCATAAATTTTTATGGACAGCAGATATTATTCTACCTTCACGTTTGAAAATTTAGCATTTTTAGTATGAAATGGTTGATTACCGGCCTATGGTCATATTTTTAGTTGATGAAAACTCAAGGTATTCCACCACCAATCAAAAGCCTAAAAATATCTAATAAATAGAAACTATCTACGCTTTGCAAAAACTTAAATAATATAAACAATGAATGTACCTTCAGATTTAAAATACACCAAGGAACACGAATGGATAAAAGTAAGTGAAGAGGGTGTCGCTACCATTGGAATTACGGATTTTGCCCAATCGGAACTCGGGGAAATAGTATACGTAGAAGTCGATACAGTAGGAGAGACACTCGATGCAGAAGAAGTATTTGGGACGGTGGAAGCAGTTAAAACTACCTCTGATCTTTTTCTTCCTGTCGGTGGAGAAATCCTTGAGATGAATCCAGCCTTGGATGAAGGAGAAGGAGATAATCCCGGACTGATTAATTCAGACCCATACGGAGAAGGTTGGATTGTCAAGGTGAAGTTGTCCGACCCCGGTGATTTGGACAATTTGTTGGATGCTGATGCATATAAAGCATTAATTGGTTAAAATATTGAAGGTTCATACACCATTTTAATGGATAAATGCATCTTTAATGTCGAAGTACCATATTCCCGTGATTGTTTGGATGGTATTCATCTTGATACTTTCCTTGTTATCTCCGGGTAAGCTACCTCACTTCTCATGGTCAGATGTGATTGCATGGGATAAAGTAGCACATGTGGGATTTTACATGGTATTGGCCGTACTCTTGCTCATAGCGGAAGTTTGTAAAATGCATCGCGATCATTCACTTCTATACTACTTGTGTATTGGAGCTGTTTTTGGGACAATGATTGAATGTCTTCAATACTTATCTCATAATGGGAGGCACTTTGAACTCGCAGATATTGTAGCTAATATTCTAGGGATGTTCTTAGGAGTTCGGTTTTTTTATTGGTCACTTAAAAAATTTAAGATATGTGGAGCTTTTTTGAAAAAATACTAGACCTGTTCAACTTTGATATTAATATCACAGGTAGCACGCTCGCTATTTTTATAACCGGGATTTTCCTAATCATTATCGCAGTGATTTTGTTTTATCGTCGGTACTTAAACAAGCATGCTGCTCAAAATCTTACGGAGAAATACAAAAACAAAAAGTGGAATTCTCCCCTCGAAGCCTATGATAAATATCCGGATGTCAATGTATTCGAACATTCGGGAGACTTCTTCAAGTTTGGACTATTACTTGCTACCGGATTAATATTGCTGTTCTTCAGTTGGACACAGTATGAAAAACAAATGGTTTCCCTTGATGTAGATTATGTACTAGATGAAGAAATTGAAATGGAACCACCACAAACTAAAGAACAAAAACCACCACCACCTCCTCCTCCTCCTCCCGTTATTCAAGAAGTCCCGGATGAAGTTATCGAAGAAGAGGAGCAACCCGTATTTGTGGATCAGTCAGTAGATGAGGAGACCGTCGTGGAAGAACCTGAGGTAGAGGAAGCTCCTCCTCCACCACCTCCTCCTCCAAAAAAGAAAGCACCGGAAGAAATTTTCCGTATTGTAGAAGATATGCCTAGATTTCCCGGCTGTGAAGGAAAAGCCACTAAAGCTGAGCGCGTCCAGTGTTCCCAGACCAAACTGCTGACCTTCATTAACAAAAATATTAAGTATCCTCCCATCGCGCAGGAAAGTGGTGTTGAAGGTACGGTCGTCGTCCAGTTTACCGTCGAAAAAAATGGTTCTGTACGTGATATCAAGGTCGTGCGTGATATAGGTGCTGGATGTGGAGACGAGGCCAAACGAGTCGTCAAAAAAATGGCGGATCAATTCAAGTGGACCCCGGGTAAACAAAGAGGTCGACCCGTCCGTGTACGGTTTACCCTTCCCGTTAGATTCAAATTGCAATAAACGATTAATTAATTAATAGCAAATTCTACAAAAAAAGCCGGTGAAAGTATTCACCGGCTTTTTTTGTACATATTCTCAATACACCTTCTTGTCTTTGAATATTGAATGCTCTTATCGGCTTATCTTACGACTACTATTGATCGATTGTAGATCCCCTTATCTGTATAGATCCTTACTTGATACGTTCCGGATACATAATCTATTACAGAAATAGAATACGAGTTGCTAATCTCATTAGGATCAATAGTATGATAGGTTAAAATTCTCCCACTTTTATCCATCACAGAATATGCTTGAATGCGCTCCTTACTATTTCTTGTCGCTACGGTAACATAGGTAGATCGAGTCGGGTTTGGAAAAAAGACGACACCCCTTTCCTCTCCACTAAGATTACTATTTGCCAATGTTTTATCTACTACGACATATGAGCCCATCATACCCCCATCTTCATGCTTGAGCATATGGCAGTGGTACATATAAGGAATGGAGTCATTGGCAAAATCTTTGAACTCCATGATAATTCGCATAGAACCGTGTCTGCCAGGTACAAGATAAGTATCCTTCTTCCCTCGAGCATAAGGGGGTGGAGCCACACCATTTACATCCAGAATATCATAACTTACACCATGCACATGAAAAGGATGAGCAATAGGTGTATTATTCGTCACAGTCCAAATCTCCTTAGCATTCAAATCAGTGGTTATATTAATGGTATTGAGATCAAATGAAACCCCATTGATATAAAAGTCTCCATTTAATTGATCTGGCCCCGGAGTTTTAGCCATAAAATCTATAGCTCTTTGCTGTGATACATTATCTGTAGTGAGCGGCGCTTCTCCTCCTAATTGGTTAGGAATGGACTGAACGGCATTTTGTGTCTTGGGCCCAACTACAAATCGTATGACATTGAAGTTTGTGCCGTTCAATGGATTGGGATTGTAACCATCTAGCTGCATCCGAGGGGAAGGCCCCGGTTGGCTGGCACCGTATATCCCCGACTGAAGCTCAGCTGCGTAACTCATCAAAGCTATGGTCTTTCCTTCCATCCCACTAAAATCAACCAATATCTCCCCTCTCTCCCCCGGGGATAAAGGCAATCGAGTTAACGACACCGGCGCATCCAATAACCCTCCATCCGTTGCAATCAAATAAAACGGCTTATTGCCCTCTAGCCCAAAGTTGAAAACCCTTTGGGAAGAGCCATCCAATAAGCGGAACCGAACCACCTGTGCCGGTACATTGACATAGGCATCTGTGACACCATTGACCAAAAGTGTTTTATCAGAGTTTACATCGTATAATATTTCATTTTTACTATTAAAAGCCTTGGTTTGAACAGCCAAAGGAATATCATCTATTCCATAAGTTCTTGGCAAATTCAAAGCGGCTTCTTCATCATCTTCGATGATTATAAATCCGGCAATCCCTTTACTCACATGCTGATCGGTGTATTTATCCAAATGCGGATGATACCAGCAGGTACTCGCATTGTTCTTTACTTCAAACTTGGGGTTCCAAGTCTCTCCGGGTTGGATAACAATATGAGGTCCTCCATCGTCAACAGACGCTACGTGCATCCCATGCCAATGTATCGTCGTCCTCTGACCCAAATCATTCTTTACCTTAATATCCACTTCTTCCCCTTTCTTCATCCATAAGGTAGGGCCTAGAATCGGACCATTTACTCCCATCGTGGCAGTCATTTTTCCGGGAAAAAACTCGTACTGTCCAGTCTGAAGTTTGAGGTTATACTCAGGTCCTTTTAATAAGGCGGGCATCAGTATTTCATTGCCTGAAATACTTTGACCTTTTATCTCAAATGCTCCGGATATATCTTGATAATTAGTCCCTTGATTATCTTGGACAACCTTAATTTTTACCGTTGAAGAATTGACAGAGGGTACAGTCCAGTTATAAAATAGCTCATCCTTGTTGATATTCTCTTTTAAGACACTCCAAGTGGTACCATTATCCATACTGATGTACAAATCCCAGTTATTTGTATTATGAGTAATCAGTATTTCCCAATCTATTTTAACAGAAGTACCTGATTGGAACTGCTCTCCCCCTTTTGGATGTAGTAACTTGACATGTGCCAATGCGGGCTGAACCCCGATCCCTAACAAAAATATGAAAAGTAAAAATCTAATTTGAGCCATAATTGTATCTTTATAATGAATGAATAAATAAAGCGTATACCTTATTATTTTAGTAACAAGCAAATGTACAGAAAAGATACATCCATCAATATGACATGGATCACATTCTCTATGAACAATACTTGCAATACACAATTATATAACCCTCTTATAACATTATTTACCGCATATCATGACTTTATAAAGCAAACATGATTTTTTATTCATCAAAGCTATGGTCCAATAAAACATATCCACGATACATGACTTTATGTCGTGCGCTCAACAATTTACACCCTCCATGTCTTTAATGGATTCACATGCTTAAAATACTTGCTAACTTTGCATATGTGTACCTTTTTACGAGTCCAAATCAAACGAACATGAATTTTTTTATTCATAAATGCTGAAATTCTGTAATGCATTTAACTTCACTTTAGTGTGAAGTTCTAAATATAGGACTATTTTGGTGTGAAGTTTGCATTTTTTATACTATTTCTACATATTGTTTTTTAAACTAGACCCTATGCGCAACGATTTCATTGTTTTATCTATCCTTTGGTTGATTGCTGTTCCATTAATCGCCTATTTCATGTGGCCGTCTTTTATTTGGGCTTATTTATTTGTAATCCCATTTGTGATTTGGGGGATGTTCGACATGATACAATCCCGGCATTCAATAGCCCGCAATTTTCCAATTGTAGGAAGGACTAGATATTTAATGGAATGGCTCCGGCCGAAGATTTACCAGTATTTTGTTGAATCAGACAGGGATGGAAGGCCTTTCAACAGGTTGTTTAGATCCATCGTGTATCAACGTGCAAAGGGAGTAAACGATACGGTTCCTTTTGGAACACAGTTTGATGTTTACGCGGAGGGATATGAATGGATGAATCACTCGATCAATCCGGTGGATCCCCATCACCTCAACAGAGACCAGCGAGTTGTCATAGGGGGAAAAGATTGTGTTCAACCCTATGCTGCTTCCGTGTACAACATATCAGCGATGAGTTTTGGTTCCCTGAGCATGAATGCCATTAAAGCACTCAATGGAGGAGCTAAAATCGGGGGTTTTTACCACAACACAGGAGAAGGTGGGGTAAGTCCATATCACTTAGAGCCGGGTGGAGATCTCGTCTGGCAGATTGGAACCGGATATTTCGGATGCCGTACCAAGGACGGCAATTTTGATCCCGACCATTTCCAAAGTACAGCTCAGCTGCCCAATATTAAAATGATAGAAATCAAACTTTCCCAAGGTGCAAAACCCGGGCACGGTGGTATTCTGCCTGCTGTTAAGGTAACGGAAGAAATCGCTCAAATACGCAAGATAGAAGCACATAAAGATGTGATCTCTCCACCATACCATAAAGCCTTCTCAACCCCAAAGGGCCTCTTAAATTTCGTTCAGCAGCTGAGAACATTATCCGGTGGCAAACCCGTTGGCTTCAAACTCTGTGTCGGTCAACCTTCTGAGTTCCTTGGGATTTGTAAAGCAATGCTGGAAACAAATATCCTCCCTGATTTTATTACAGTAGATGGTGGAGAAGGAGGAACAGGCGCCGCTCCTCTTGAATTTTCTAACTCTGTGGGAATGCCATTGAGGGAAGGGCTAACTTTTGTAGATGACGCCTTGAGAGGGTTTGGTCTTAGAAAAGATATTCGCATTATTTCATCCGGAAAAATCGTTACCGGATTTCACATCGCACGTGCCCTTTCCCTGGGAGCTGACCTCTGCAATTCAGCTCGTGGTATGATGATGGCCCTCGGATGCATCCAAGCACTAGAGTGCAATAATAACACCTGTCCTGTAGGAGTAGCTACTCAAGATAAAGAATTAATAAAGGGTTTGGTAGTAGAAGATAAAAAAGAAAGGGTAGCCAGATTTCATGAAGAAACAGTGCACAGTTTTGTCGAGTTAATGGGAGCAGCCGGATTCGACAATTGTTCGAGATTCGATCGTACCAGTATCTACCGAAGAATCGTCATGGATAAGGTAAAAAGATATGATGAGATCTACCCCCCATTACAACACAGAGAACTCATGACTGAAGCGACCATCCCGGATCGATGGAAACCCTGGATGGATAGAGCAAATTCCGAATCATTTAATTAATCTAAGAACTTTAGTAAACCATTTAAGGTTTGTGAATACACCATCTTGAAAACCCAATAGAATATCGAATGAAGAGGTAGGAAGTTTGGTTTTTAAACTCTAAGGACAAAGGGACAAAAAATAATGAGCTTTCAACAATTGTTCATCGGTGTTCTATGTTCTTTGATCAAAAAAGTTGTAAAAATAGCGCTTTATAAGACCATCCATCGCTCCATATCCTATTGCCTTTAACCTATACATTTTTTATGTCCTTTCCTCATACCCCTTAGTCCTAAAAGGCTTCTATCGTTGTCCTTATTCTATAAAGCAGTTTAACACCAAATCAGGCATTAGGCCAATGTATTTAGTAGATCATATACAGAAAACGAAAATTATCCTCCCTACTTTAACAACCTATTCCCAGGAAAGCGCTGTTACAGGATAGCATCACTTATATCTCGTCGCGAATACCCAAGTATTGCCTTTATTTAACGCTCACTATTATTCTAATACACATAAGGGGTTTAAAAACAATAAAAAATAATGTATATTTGGGGTTAAAACCCGGTATGCAAAACTCCACCTATAAAAGCTCCTTTTACTTCTTGGCCGCTCTTTTCTTTATGTGGGGTTTTATAACGGTAACCAATGATGTATTAATCAATACCTTCAAGGGAATATTTGACCTCTCTCCTCCGCAGAGAGCCTTGGTCCAATTTGCCTTTTTTGGAGCATTTTTTATCGTGTCCCTAATCTATTTTTTGGTGTCCTCTTCCACTGGCAAAGACCCCATCAATAGAATTGGGTACAAGAAAGGTATGGCTATCAGTCTAGCCATTTGCGGAATGGGGTGCATGTCATTTTATCCGGCGGCATACTACCATTCCTATTGGTTCTTTTTGTCTGCTTTGTTCCTATTGGCAACAGGAGTAACTTTACTGCAAATCTGTGCCAATCCCTACGCGACTATCTTAGGACCCGAATCCTCTGCTTCCGGGCGATTAAACCAAGCGCAAGGGCTTAATTCCCTGGGAACTACTTTAGGACCTTTGGTGGGAACCATTCTCATTTATCAGGTTTTCACCAAGGCGGAAGTGGACGTCTTTTCTGTGGCAGACACCTACCTGTTGTACGGAATTGTATTTATGGGAATGGCAGTAGTGACCTATTATCGCAAACTGCCTGAGTTTAAGAATCTACAAGCCATGCCCAAAGGAGTGGGAATACTCCGCCATCGACATCTCCTTCTTGGTATCATAGCTATTTTTATTTACGTAGGGTCTGAAGTATCTGTGGGAAGTTGGATTGTAGAGTTTATTAAGTCCGAACGAATCATGGGATTATCAGAGGCGGAAGCAAGTTATTTTCTCTCTTATTTTTGGGGCGGGTTGATGATTGGCAGATTAATGGCTGGCATTTCCTTAAACACTTCATATTCCCGCAAGGAAAAAGCCATTAGAATGGCTTTGTACGCACTATCCACCTTTCTACTCATTTACTTTGTTACCGGTATAAAATACGAGGAAGGTCACTTTGTCCTTCGTCTTTTAGCATTTGAGAAAGTATCTCTTTATCTACTGTGGATGCTGATTAGCTATCTCGCCTTTTTTCTGACCTTTAATCGCCCGGCAAAGGCCCTCATCGTGTTTTCCTCCATTAATATTCTTTTGCTTTCAACTGCGATATGGAGTAGTGGGCATCTTGCCTTTTGGGCTTTGATAGGAACGGGATTATTTTTCTCCGTGGGGTGGTCTAACATCTTTTCACTTGCCATCAGAGGATTGGGAAAATGGACGAGTCAAGGCTCTTCTTTGCTCGTAATGGCGATTGTCGGAGGAGCTATCATTCCGGGGGTACAGAGTTTCATCATTCAAGACTACGGAGTTCAAGCTTCTTTTATCGTACCGCTTTTGGGTATGTTTTACCTCGTTTTTTATGGGTTTACCCAGATGCATCGAGCTTAAGCTTATTAAGCATGCCATTCACCCATGATTAAACAAGTTTATGCTCATTTCTAATACTATAAATTTTAAAACGAATTTACAATGAAAGTAAAACAACGGTTGATAGGGATTGGAATTTGGTGTATCGCATTCTTTGGATGTAGTTACGGTCAGAATTTCACCCGTTTCGTCAATCCTTTTATCGGTACAGGGGGGCATGGTCATACTTTTCCCGGGGCTACCCTACCGTTTGGGATGGTCCAGCTCAGTCCGGAAACACGTCTAGAGGGCTGGGACGGCTGTTCGGGATATCATTATACCGATACCCTCCTCTATGGGTTTAGTCATACGCATTTGAGTGGCACCGGAATACCCGACTATGGAGATGTCCTCATCATGCCTACTGTCGGCAAACTCCACTGGAACAATGGTTATAAAAGAGGGGTAGAACATGGATACGCCTCCAGGTTTTCACATACCCGGGAATATGCCTCTCCGGGATATTACAAAGTGTACCTCTCCGACTATGATATTCTGGCAGAATTGACCGTAACACCTAGGGTTGGATTTCATAAATATACTTTCCCCAAGGCGGATAGTGCGCATATCATCTTGGATTTATTGCACAGAGATGCCTTGCTTGACAGCGATATAGAGATACTTACCGATAGTACATTCAGAGGAAAACGCATCTCAAAATCTTGGGCTAACCACCAGTATATCTATTTCTATGGTGTATTTTCCAGACCGTTCAAACATCCCCAATTGCACACTTCGTCCATTGCTAACCCACCCAATACAGTTAAAAATACACAAGCCGCTTTTACTTTTCATACCCAAAACGGAGAAATAATCTATTTAAAAATAGGAATTTCTGCCGTGAGCTGGCAAGGAGCTCAAAAAAACCTTGAAAAGGAACTTTCCCATTGGGATTTTGAACAAACTCGCCGTCAAGCTGAGAAGACCTGGAACAAAGAGCTATCCAAAATTAGAATCGAAAGCAAAGACCCGGACAAAAGCACAATTTTCTATACCGCTTTATATCACACCATGATTCACCCCAACCTCTTTATGGATGTCGACAGTCAATACCGGGGAACCGATCTAAAGATACATCCTGCCCATCATTTTACCAACTATACCGTTTTTTCCCTATGGGATACTTACCGGGCGGCGCATCCTCTTTACACCCTTATTCAAAGGGATAAAACTCGTGATTTTATTCATACTTTCCTTCATCAATATCGCAATGGTGGCCAACTGCCGGTATGGGAATTGGCTGGCAATTATACCGGATGCATGATCGGCTATCACAGCGTATCGGTCATCACAGACGCTTACGTCAAAGGAATTAGGGATTTTGATGTCAATCTGGCTCTTCAAGCGATGAAACACAGTGCCATGATGGATCCTCTCGGTCTCAAATACTATCGGAACCACGGAGTGATTTCTGCCGGTACCGAACCCGAATCCGTCTCTAAAACACTCGAATACGCCTATG
>JALSTN010000112.1 GCA_026983735.1 Saprospiraceae bacterium
GAGGAGTACGGGATGCACCTCATATGGCAGCTTTTTTACAAGAACGGCTTCCCGTCATTGACCTAATTATACCGAGCATAGCTAAAAGAACTCGAGAAACTGCACGATTTTTTCAGTTGCAATACGGGTTGTCGGATCTCGAAATCATACCAACAGAGGCGCTGTATCACTCGGGGGTAGATGCTTATTTTCATCAGATATGGAGTTTGGATGAGACGGTTGAGACAGTTGTGTTAGTAGGGCATAACCCGACCCTGACTGAAATAGCTTATTACATACAACCTGGGCTAACGGAGAACGTACCGACCTGTGGAATGTTATGGGTAGAGGTAGATATTAATAATTGGGCTGATTTTGATTTTGATAAAGTAGCATTGAAGGGGTATTATTATCCTAAGATGTTATCCGGCGCTTAATATATTAATGCAAATGTGCAATAGAAATTGAGGTATGAAAAACAATTCTATTTCAGTATTGATCTTTTTAGTGGCTTTCTTATCTTGCAGGAAGGGAGATACCTATCGCCTGTCTTCGGACAAGCTAAAGGATGTAGTTAGGGATATGTATTTGGTAGACCTCAATGTTTCAGCGCACCCCAAAGCTTATCGGGATAGTATAACAGAGACATATATGCAGCAAATTGTTCGGATTCATGGCGTTGCCAGGGAGGATATAGAGCATGACTTGGCATTGCTTCAGAGTGACTTTGATTTGTTGGATACCATTTACGCGGACATCCTTAAGGAAGGGAAGGAAATGGTTAAAATCAAAACAAAGTCCCATGCTAAAAAACCGGGTTTGCGATGACTCCGGAACGTGCAGCACGGATAGAATACGCCGCAGCCAGAAGGCAAATGAATATGACTGTGGTATTGGAAAATGTCCACGACCCGCATAATATAGCAGCCGTCTTGCGTTCTTGCGAAAGCGTAGGGATGACAGAAATATATGTACTTTATACGGAAGAGCATTTGATCAAGCGAGGGTTGAAAGTGGGGAAGCGGACCAGCGCCGGTGCAAGAAAATGGGTCGATGTACACTTATACAGGGATTTGGATCGCTGTTTGAAGGCGGTGAAAGCGAAATATTCGTTGATATATGGTACTCATTTGGGGCAATCTTCAAGATCTATTTTTGAAATGGATTTTACACAATGTTTTGCCTTATTATTGGGAAATGAAGCGGATGGAATATCAGAAAAAGCGATGCAATATGTAGATCGCAATATTCACATACCTCAAATGGGTATGGTGCAAAGCCTAAACATTTCTGTATCTGCGGGCGTAATACTGTATGAAGTGCTCAGACAAAGAATGTCCAAAGGGATGTACAAGAATAATCCAACCCAAACCGAAGAACAAGGCAAGGCTATCAAAGCGGATTTTTATCTTCGACATGAAGAGGGAAGAAAAGGCGATTGGGCATTGGAAGAGGATTGGGAAGCCTGACTTGTAAGGGCCATTCAAGGGGGCGGAATAGGATTGAGGGAACAATTACAATTTTAGTATAAATTGTTCTCACGATACAGTAACGAAAAGATGATTATAATAAAATATTAACCGTATGAAACAAAAAGAATTGTTCTTATTCGTATATTTGCACAATAATTACAAATGCGAAAATAAGGGATGATTATTCAAGAGTTTAGTTTTGGGAATTTTAGGTCATTTAAAGAATTGCAGACTTTAAACATGTCTGCGGCAAAAATTAAGTCGAAATACAATCGTATTGATGAGACTAATGTGATTGCAATAAAGGAATGTAAAGGGGTTTCATTCTTAAAAACAAAAGCTATTTACGGAGCTAATTCAAGTGGTAAAAGCAATATTATTAAAGCTCTTGTAACTTTTATTAGGATTATAAAGAATTCAGTAAAAGATGAAGGTGTTCTAGAATTTATTGAATCATTTCAATTTAGTACGGAGACAGAAAATGAACCCAGTTTTTTTCAATTAATATTTTGGATTGATAACGTTAGGTATCGATATGGATTTGAAGCAGATGCAAAGAGAATCCATTCGGAGTGGCTTTTTGCTAGATTGAAGGAGCGTGAACAGTCTTATTTTATACGAGAAAATCAAAAAATTATTAAAATCGACAAAACAAATTTCAGTGAGGGGAATAAGGTGGTGAGTTTATTTGATAATAAATCTACAGATAATGAAATATTTAGAAATAATTCGTTATTTCTTTCTAGTATCTCATCTTTAGGGATTGGAACACTGTCTAAATTCTTAGTGAAGAAAATATCTTCAATCATTGTTATTAATGGTCTTGGCCATCAAGGTTTGTATCGATATGCAGGCGATTCATTGAAGCGAGAAGATGTAAAAGAATTCATTTTGAACTTACTCAAGTATGGTGATACCGGCATTCAAGATGTTAGAACTATTGAACTAAATTCAGAAAATATTCCTACTGATTTAGATGATGATGTTCAAAAAAAAATTAAGGATAACAAGCTGAGAATGTTAATTTCAGCTAGACAGAAGTTTGATAAAGAATTAAATTTTAAAGAAAATGTACCATTACCATTCAGAATGATTGAATCAGAGGGTACTCTAAAACTCTTTGAGCTTAGCCCCTTTGTCTATGAAGCAATTAATGAAGGGAGACCTTTAATTATTGATGAGTTTGATGCTAGATTTCACCCTTTATTGACAAAAAAAATAATAGAATTGTTCCAATCCAAGAATAACAATACTTCGCAATTGCTTTTTATTACACATGATACAAATTTATTGTCGGCCGATTTTCTGAGAAGGGATCAAATTGAATTTGTAGAAAAAGATAAATATGGCGCTAGTCATCTTTACTCATTAGTTCAGTTCAAAGGGATTAGAAATAACGCATCATTCGAGAAAGATTATATTCAGGGGAAATATGGAGCAATCCCATTTCTAGGTGGTTTTAATAAACTTTTTAATTTTAATTCTAATGCCCAAAAAGACTAAAGCTATAAAACAAACGGATAGGAAAAAGGCTTGGTATAAAAAGCACAGGCCATCTGAATATCTGATTGAAACTAAAGAAGCCAATAAGATTATTTTAATTGTTTGTGAAGGACAGACAGAAAAGCTATACTTTGAATCTTTTCCTGTTTTAACGCTTACAGTTCAAGCTGTCAATTTAGGAGGTCAAAGCAAATTGGTACTGATAGACGCAACTGATGAAATAGCAAGAAACAATGATTATGATAAAGTATGGTGTGTATTCGATATGGATGTTACGCAAGGAAAGAGAGAATTTTCAGATTTTGATAATGCTATTCTAAGGGGTCACGCTAGGGGATATGAAGTAGCATATTCCAATGATTCTTTTGAGTTATGGTTCTATTTGCACTATAATATGACAGATCAGCGCAATCATAGAGATTTTTATTATGAGGTGCTGAGTAATTACTGGGAGTGTAATTACGTTGATAGGGGGAAAAAATATGAATTTTGTCAAAACATTTATGATAGATTGATAACAGATGAAAGGGCGTCTCAAACGAATGCAATTAGAAGAGCGGAATCATTATTTGAAAGACAAAGAGATTTACCGTACCATAGACAAAATCCTGTAACATTGGTTTTTGAATTGGTCAGATACCTAAATGCCAATTCTCGCCAGTAAGTGTTATAATAACTAAAATTTGTATAGGTTCTATTTTGTTCTAATTTTATATTTATCGCATAAAATTAAAAATTATTATTACATGAATCAAACGTAATTATTATTATCCATCTTTATTTCATTAGGATGGGTAGTTATGACTAAAATGCATGAGTGAATAGTTTGATACCTAAAGCACATAGATTTTAGCATACATTAATACACTATTTGCTAGAAAGTTTTGGTAAATTGGCTATAATTGTTCTAATATTATGGTATGGACCATTCTAATTACCAAATACTCACCAAAAATTAGACTATAATAACAGGTACTTATGGCAGGAAATACACTAGGAACAATATTCAAAGTAATGACATTCGGGGAATCACACGGTCCGGCTATAGGTGTAGTCGTAGAAGGATGTCCATCGGGTATTCCCTTTGATATGGAATTGGTAAATAGAGATTTGCAGCGCAGGCGACCCGGCCAATCGGCAGTTACAACTTCTAGAAAGGAAGCGGAGCAGCCTGTCTTGTTGTCCGGAGTTTTTGAAGGGAAAACTACCGGAACGCCTATCGCCCTTCTGGTTTATAATCAAGATCACCGTTCCTCAGATTACAAGGATTTAAAACAGCTATTTCGTCCTTCCCACGCGGATTATACCTATTTTAAAAAGTATGGTCACCGAGATTATCGAGGGGGTGGGAGAGCGTCTGCAAGGGAGACCGTAGCACGAGTCATCGCGGGTGCAATAGCAAAGATGGTGTTGTCTCGCCAGGGTATAAAAATATTGGCTTATACGCATTCTATTGGCCAATGGGTATGTAGCTCTATAGACCGCTCTACGCTGGATACATCTATTATCGAATCCAATGTTGTTAGGTGCCCGGATATACAAAAGGCTGAGGAAATGGAAGCGGGTATTCTTCAGGCCAAGTCAGAAGGGGACACCTTGGGTGGGGTGGTGAAGTGTATTATACGCGGGGTGCCTGTAGGATTGGGAGAGCCTGTATTTGACAAACTTCATGCGCAGTTGGGCCATGCCGTTTTGAGTATCCCGGCGTGTAAAGGGTTTGAAATTGGAGCGGGCTTTGCCTCCACCCTCAAAAGAGGGTCAGACTTGAATGATATTTTTGAGATAAAGGAAGGGGAAGTATCAACTTCAACCAATAACAGTGGGGGGATTCAGGGGGGCATCTCCAACGGGCAAGATATTGTATTTTCTGCTGCCTTTAAGCCGGTTTCAACCCTTCTTAAAAAGCAAAAGACCGTCACAAAATCAAAAGAGGAAATAGAATATATCCCTCGTGGCAGACACGATCCCTGTGTGGTACCCCGAGCCGTCCCAATTGTAGAGGCCATGGCTGCTATGGTTATCTGTGACGCCTGGTTGATGTACAAGGCAATGAAGTAATGGTTTGAGTGTATTTTGAAGTTGTGTCCATTGACGGGTACTCACACAGATATTTAGTCACTTTATGAAATTGTAAAATGATGGGCTTACGCCTTTCTACTGAGAGGTAGCTCTACACTACACGCTCTGCTGATTCCCCCTAAGCATCTCTGTCTCCTTTCACTTTATAGCTAAAGTGAGAACAGGCCCCATAAGGTTGGACTAATAGATTTGTTAAATCGGAATCTTCGAAAAGAAACAGATTCTAATTCACAAAGATTGTAAGAATTTGCATCAAAACTGATGCAGGATAGGCATAAAAAAACCGGAGAAATAATACTATCCCACGGTTGATTCAGCTAATATTCGTTTGGCTATATTGAGGATGGTGTCATCTTCTAGTTTGACAGCTCCTCCATTTGGCCCCGGTTCTATGTGTTTGCCTACAATTTTTCCATTTTCATACTTTTTTGCCCCAAAGTAATTACGGACCGTTTGTTCTTCGATATTGAGCTCTGCGGCAATTCTTTTTATCGAGCCGGTAGGAAGTCTGTGTTTAATCTGTCTGAGCTCATCAAATGCTATAACAATCTCCATAGGAATAAAATTTTAAGTGGTTAATAGATTGGTCGCTTAAAAATACAAAAAAAATTAGAAATGAACACTCCGCTACTTGAAAAAATCTTCAACTGAAGTATACGGCAAACCAAACGTGTCTGCTACACTTTTATAAACAATCGTTCCTTCGATAATGTTTAGACCTTTTTTAAGAGCATCATCTTCTCTGCAGGCCTGTTGCCATCCTTTATCAGCCAGTTTAATAGTGTAGGGAAGAGTAGCATTGGTCAATGCGATGGTTGAGGTGTAAGGAACTGCGCCCGGCATATTGGCAACACAGTAATGTAATACCTCATCAATTATAAATACCGGATCTGCGTGAGTGGTGGGTTTGCATGTCTCGATACATCCTCCTTGATCGACAGCTACATCGACAAGAACGGTCCCAGGATGCATATCTTTAAGCATTTCTCTAGTAATAAGATTTGGTGCTTTTGCTCCGGGGATTAAGACTGCGCCTACTATCAAGTCACTGGTTTTAATCAATGAACGTATATTGTATTCGTTGGAGAAGATAGTGGAAACATTGGCCGGCATAATATCAGCCAGTTCCCTCAATCGGTTAAGATTTATGTCCAATATAGTTACATCAGCACCTAATCCAGCCGCCATTTTCGCCGCTTGAGTACCAACGATACCCCCTCCTAAAATCAAGACCTTTGCCGGGGGAACACCGGGTACCCCACCAAGCAATATTCCTCGTCCCTTCTGAGGTTTTTCCAAATACTTAGCCCCTTCCTGAATGGCCATTCGTCCTGCTACTTCTGACATTGGTATCAATAAGGGGAGGGAACGATCCTTTAACTGGACAGTCTCATAAGCTAAGCATATCGGAGCTTGCTCTATCATCGCCTTCGTGAGTTTTTCTCCGGAAGCAAAATGAAAGTAGGTAAAGAGCAACTGACCTTTTTTAATGAGCTTATACTCCGGCTCTATCGGCTCTTTTACTTTGATGATCATCTCAGCGATGTCATAAGTATCTTCAATTGTAGGTAGGATAGAAGCTCCGGCATTCATGTATTCTGCATCTTGAAATCCACTTCCGACTCCTGCTGTCGACTGAACATATACTTTATGACCACGTTTGACAAGTTCTAGTGTTCCGGCTGGAGTTAACGCTACGCGGTTCTCATTGGGTTTAATTTCTTTTGGTACGCCTATTATCATGATATTTGGTTTTGGGCGTAAAAATATGCTTAATATTTTAATTGCAATGCCCAAAATGTCTTTAATTAGTATACTATTTTGATTGAAAAAAAATAGCAATTTATACAGGCTTGTAATTGTGTGTGTTCTCTCGATTAGAATAGGGTATTCTCTAAAAAGAAGAATGCCTGTATAAAGGGATTACACAGGCATATCTTCATTTAATAACCAAAACTCAAAACTCACACTTACCCTATTTGCAAATAGTGTGCCAAACAGATTGTTTTTTTCTGTAATTCATAATTTACATGATTGTTTTTCCTAAATTACGATTATTAATAATGGGAATATTTCTGCAAATTTTATGTTGACTAAAAGGTTTAAGTTATTCTGTTGGAGGGCCTCCTTGTCGATTCGAAGTAGCCCCACATTTTATTATTCTCACGGGAATTAGATTTCATTGAGTGGGGAGGTATTTCTTAAAGTGAATAATATGAGCGAGATATAAAGTGCTTATAATTATAATGTGTTGATATATTTATAGGTATGAAATGGTGGGCAACTGCACAATATAAATCAATATGCCTGAAATGGAAGGAAGGGAAGGTGTAAATGATCCATTTGGGGGGACCTGGATTTGTGTGAAAGTGATGAGCGAAGGAGAGATTTTTCAAATAAAGTAAAAAGAAGCAACTATAGTCTAAGAATAGTGTTATACATGAGCAGATTATGGGATTTATATTTTTTTATAATTTATTATTTTTTAGAGATAAATAAATACTTTATATGACCTTTCGGGATGTTGAGCGAATCATACTATATGAAGACAATCATTTTCTTGTGGTTAATAAGCCTTCAGGGATTCTTGTACAAGGAGACAGAACTAAGGATGATACCTTGCCTGATTACATCAAGGAGTTTATCAGATTGAGAGACGATAAACCGGGGGCTGTATTTTTAGGAGTTCCGCATAGGTTAGACCGTCCTTCAACCGGAGTGCTAGTGTTAACCAAGACAAGTAAAGCTTTGTCTCGTATGAATGATTTATTCAGAGAAAGGAAAGTACAGAAGGTATATTATATACTGACAGATAATGTCCCTGATCAATTTAGTGGACGCTTGGAAAACTACGTAGTGAAGGATGAAGTAAAAAATCGCCTTAGAGTGAAGGACACTCCATTTAAGAAGGCGAAGAAGTCAAAGAAAGCGATTCTCGACTACCGTCTTTTGGCAAGTATTGATGGATATTATTTGTTTGAAGTGAATTTACACACCGGGCGCTCTCATCAGATTAGAGCGCAGTTTGCTCATGTTGGATGTCCTATCGTAGGGGATCGACGGTATGGAAGCCGGTTTCAACAGGGCGGCATGCTATATTTGCACAGTGGGCAGATTTTTTTCGAGCACCCGGTCAAGCATATTCCTTTGAATATCAGAGCCCCTTTTCCCCGTGGTGGAAGATGGGATTTATTTAGTGATTTTAAGTTGGAACAAAAAACATAATCCAGCGTTTAAAAGACTTGCGAGGGATATACGACCAGCTCCTTCCGAATTCCCCCAGGGCAGAAATGCAGCAAGGGTAGGAAGTTGTAGCGGTGCGATATGTTCCTCGTTTTTTTTTTATAGGGACAGAATTATCTTTAAGATAGAAAAAGAGGGCTTCCGATGTTCTAATCAGAAGCCCTCTTTTTGTATATATCGCTGTAGGAAGAAATTATGCTTTTGGCATTTTCTTTTTTCCCTTTGTTTTCATCGCTAGTTTTACCGCATTATAAAGATTGACTATCCCCCCGGAGACGCTAAGGGTACTGAAGTCCACCAATTCTTTGGTGCCCGGTTTTTTTACCATGAGGTGTTGCGGTTTGTAGGCAGACTGAAGAAGAATTTCTTTTACTTGTTCAGCGGTAAGGGTAGGGAACTGGCTGCGAAGAGCTGCTGCAACTCCTACGACTGCCGGACAAGCCATACTTGTTCCCTGTGCATTACCATACGTGTTTTCAGGAATAGTAGAATAGATATACATGCCAGGTGCGAAAATGTCTACATTCTTTTTTCCGTAATTGGAAAATGGGGCTACTGCATTTTCGTCCATTTGATAATTAAGGGCACCTACTTCGATCCAGTTTTTTGCCATTTTAGGCTGAAACCATCCACAAATTCCTTTTTTATGTAGGTACATATCGTTCGGGAAGTTATTGGTAACATCATTATTTTCCGAATCATTTCCAGCAGCATGAATGAGAAGGACATCGTGTTTTGCTGCGTATTTTACTGCTTCATCTACCGCTTTCTTATAAGGAGAATAAGCTTTACCAAAACTCATATTGATGACAGATGCTCCGTTGTCTACCGCATATCGGATGGCATTGGCTACGTCCTTATCTCTTTCATCCCCATTTGGGACGGTTCTTACGGACATAATGCGCACATTGTCTGCGACACCTCTAATACCTAAATTATTATGTCGATTAGCTGCTATGATTCCGGAGACATGTGTACCGTGAAATGCATCCGGTCCTTCATATTCATTGTTGCCATAATAGCGTTCATTAAGATCATCGTAATGATCACCGACAATAGATCTTGTATCCAGGTCCGGATTGTAATGGTAATCTATCTTATCCTGAAAATACTTGATGGCTCGATCAAGTTGTCCTATAAGTACTTTGCGGAAAGCAGCAGCATTGTTAACTTCCATACCACCAGCTTTCATTTGCTTTAGGATGCTAAGTGGAGCCATTAGCTCAGGGTGTGCGGTGGGATCCATTCTCATTAGAGAGTCAAATGACACATTTTCTTTAGCGAGGAAAGCCTCAAGTTGATCCGCCATCGTTACAAGTTGACCCTTCCGCTCTTTATATTGTTGGAGGCGCTTAGATGCCTTCTCGATTTCGTCTTCTACCTTGGTCTTATACTCCAGGTATTTGGCATATTCTTTCTTTTGTTTTTTAGTCAATTTGGAGGGGTCGGCCTTTTCATACTTGTAACGCAACTGAGCATAGAGTCGCGTGACTTCTAAATTATCTCCATCGACGTTACCATTGGGGCCTCCGATAAAGTTCCAGCCGTGAATATCATCGACATAGCCATTGTGGTCATCATCCACTCCATTTCCTGCAATTTCACCGGGATTAACCCACATAACGTCTTTGAGGTCTTCATGGTCATCTTCCACTCCAGAATCTATGACCGCGACAACAACAGTAGTGGCTTTGCGCCCTTTTAACAATTCGTTATAAGCACGGTCTGAAGAGGTCCCCAGGACACTATCCTGAGTTAAGTCTTTGAGGAACCAGTCTTTAGCTGGAGTTTTCTGTGCTGTGATTGTAAGGGCGAGTGCCCCAAAAATCAAAAGAAGTAAACTTTTTTTCATTCGTATTTAATTTAATGTTTTAATAGGTTTTGTATGGCATATAGAATAACATGTAAAGAAGATACTTTCCTTCTATTTCCCTATGTTATTGTCCAATTCACACGTTAAATTACTCATCTTTAAGTATCCGAACGCCCTTATAACCGTTCTACAGGAGAATTTATTCTATAATCGTGCCATAATATTTTTGTACAAATCTTCCGGACAGATATTCGTGTGTATTTACCTGGCTTTGGAGATAGGTTCCTCTGGGGTTATTTTGAAGCATAAACCACGCACTTTCAACCATCGCAGAGGCCGTCGTGCTTTGTATCGCTTTGAGTTTTTGCTTGCCAATAAAAGTGGGCTCCACTCTAAGTGATTTGTTCATCGCTTGCAAATGACCCCGTTTATCATTCCCTTGAACTTCAGCAAAAATAATAACAACATCGTCTTCATAAGAGGGGATATTTTTAAGCATGAAATCGTTGAGATACTCTATACGATCTACGCTGTAGGGGGCACTATTGAGAATATCCTTTACCCATTGATAGTGCCCGGGATATCTCAATGTCTTGTAGTGGAGGTTTTCTACTTTGCCTTGAAGGGCAGAGGGTAAGTCGGCTGCACCTCCGGATGTATAATTGGACTCATACCAGACACCATCTATCATATTGGATTTGATCCCAGACAGCGCGGCAATTTTTTCTATCTTTCCATCACGAAGTACAATTGCGTCCTTAACATATTCTGTAGCGACGCCTATGGGGCTCCATGTAAATCCATAAAAATGGGGGGGGAGTGCGTGGTGAGTAAGTGCTCCTACCTTCATGGATAACAACTTGGCCTTTTCTACTCCAAATTTATCACAGAACTCTTGAAATAAATAATGCCCTAAAATATTAATATAGCCTGGAGCGAGACCGGTTTGCAATAAAAATCCAGTCTCCGCATCTTTTGACAAGGCTATAATTTGTTCCGTTTCTTTTACGTATTCTGTAAGATTGACGTAGTGCAATCTGTATTCTTTGGCATAGGCTGCAATCCGTGGTGCTTGACTTCCGGGAAGACAATCCAAAACAATAGCTGCATTTTGAAAAATCGTAGTCATATCCGGATTAATCCCTTCCTCGGGCATTAAGAACGTATGTATCCTGCTCATATCCACCTCTCCTTTGGCAATCCATTCAAGAGAATGGCTAAGAGCTCTTTCCGATATATCACCAAGATAAATATCGGCATCAAATTGTGCATCATTCATTATAATCAGCGCAGTGGCTTTACCGATTCCCCCCGCCCCTACAATAACGACCTTATTCATATCTTAAAAGTTTTGTGAGTATTAAAAATATAATAATGGAATATCTTTATACCTTAGAGACCGTGCATACATATGGATTTCTTTAGACATTACACAGCGTGTATTTATGGCAAAAAAATCCAAGCATGTCTGTCTCGATTTGTATCACTTGTTGTACAAATTAAATTAAGGACGGCAAAGGTATTGAAAAAGTGATAACTAAGGATTAAAATGATAAAATTTTAACAGGAACAATCGGTTGAGTGTCTCCATTGAAGACCAGTATTCCTGATTTACTCATGGTTATCGGACAAGTCATAACCTAGGCTATGCATTCTAGATCGTTGAAGGGCTTCATCGCTATAGTCATAGGACGGGGTACCTTCAAGGAGAAATTCTTTAGCTTAACTGTAAGGGGTGCAAAACCAAATGCATCTTATGGGGTGCATGGACAGAAATAGCTAATAGTGGGTAGAAGTAATTCCTGTATGTCTTATTGTTATGTGGGAACAAATATGTGCTTTTAGCAGGCTGCTGATCATTTATTATTGGAAACCTTGAGAGGTGGTACCTTGAATCAACCAAAGAATAGGGGCTAAAAACAATATCCTATCTTCCTCACCAAAAGTGAAAACAAAAATAGTATAAAATTCTCAAGAAATTCTTAAAAAAGAAATTAGCTGTAAATCTTTGAAAAATAAGGATTAATACATATTATGAATTTATCTAATATGTAAATATCGCTTTTTAAGCCAAAAAACATATGGCAAAATTATTTAATATGTAAAAATATCTATATCTTTGCACCATAATTGTATTAACCCGTGAATTATTATTGATTGTTATCATGGCGAAGAAGGTCAAGAGAAAAAGAAAGAAGCAGGGATGGGCGATGCGCCTCAAAGGGCATCTGACGAATCCAAAAACGCACAAGGTACTTGGAATATTCAGTATTCTATTAGCTGCACTGCTAACGGTAGCATTTGTATCCTATATATATACATGGCGAATGGATCAGGATAAAGTGTTTCAGTATGCCTGGAATGCGTTATGGTCCGGTGAAGTAGTTGTTCATAACTGGTTAGGTCGGTTAGGAGCAGTAATTGCCTCCTTATTTTTTTACTGGGGGGTCGGTTTAATGTCATTTTTCTTTATTCCCGTCTTATTCAAATTGGGGATAGATTTGATCAAGGGCAATAGTTTGAAGTCCTTTTATCATTTTTTTCAAGTAAGTAGTTTGATTGTTGTTTTTGGAAGTATCGTATTGGCGTATATTTTTCATACTTCAATGTTTCCCTGGGGAGGTTCCTTAGGGCAGAGCGCGAACATTTGGCTATCAAATTTTATGGGAAGAATCGGGCTTGGGCTATTATTAACCTTTAGTCTGATGGCTGTATTGATGTGGAAATTGGACCCGGATTTCAGTGAGATGACCTTACAAATGCCGGGTGGACAAAAATTTAAGTTGCCGTTTTTAAAGTACCTAAATTTCAAAGGAGGTGTTGGTGAATTGAGGGATGAATCATCTACAGATGAAAGAGGATTTGACCGGGTGGATAATACACCTTTGGATATTGATGCTCCATTTGAACGTACAAAGACAGAAATTCCATTAGATATAAATAGGGAGGAGGATAGTCAGCCTTCTGCAGGTCCTGACATGGATTTGGAAATAGAGATTGCTGCACCTCCTATCGAAGAAGCAACTGTTGATCAACCTACAGCAGTGATTTTAGAACAAAGCGGCGGGACAAGCGACCAGGACAGCATCTCGACAGAGGTACTTCCTGATTCGCTTGAACCATATGATCCCACATTGGATCTTTCGGATTATCAAAATCCGGGATTGCCGTTGTTAAAAGACTACGAACAGCAAGGGCAGATAGACAACGATGAATTAGAGGCCAACAAGAATAGGATAATTGAGACATTGGGGCATTATGGTATAAAAATCACCAAGATACGTGCGACGATTGGGCCAACAGTGACCCTGTATGAGATCGTACCTGCCAAAGGTGTTAGAATCTCTAAGATTAGGGGGTTAGTAGATGACATTGCATTAAATTTGTCCGCATTAGGGATTCGTATTATTGCACCTATTCCAGGTCGTGGTACCATCGGAATAGAGGTCCCGAATAAGAATCCGCAAATCGTATCGCTAAAGGAGGTACTGCGAAGTCCAAAGTTCCTCAACGCCAAGATGGAGCTTCCCATTGCTTTGGGAAAAACCATTTCCAATGAAGTATTTGTCGCAGATTTGGCAAGGATGCCTCATTTATTAGTCGCGGGGGCTACCGGACAGGGTAAATCCGTAGGGATTAATACGATTCTGATGTCACTCGTGTACAAAAAGCACCCTTCGGAGGTAAAGTTGGTTTTGATCGATCCCAAGAAGGTGGAATTGCCTATTTATAATGATTTGGAAAAGCATTTTCTAGCGTTTTTGCCGGATGCCGAAGAGGCGATTATTACAGAGACGGATAAAGTGATTTATACGCTCAATTCTCTTGTGATAGAAATGGAGCAGCGCTACGACCTATTAAAGAAGGCTAGAGTAAGAAATATTAAAGAATACAATGCAAAATTTAAGAGTCGCAAGCTCAATCCGGAGAATGGACATAAGTTTCTTCCATTTATCGTTTTGGTGATCGATGAATTTGCGGATCTTATTATGACTGCCGGAAAAGAGATCGAAATGCCCATCGGTAGATTAGCGCAGTTAGCACGAGCGGTTGGGATTCATCTGATTATTGCTACACAGCGTCCGTCTGTCAAGATTATTACTGGGTTGATAAAAGCCAATTTCCCAGCTCGTATTGCTTTTCGAGTGACTTCTCAGATTGATTCTAGAACTATATTGGATCAAGGGGGCGCAGAACAGTTGGTGGGTCGTGGAGATATGTTGCTTACGCTTGGCGGGGATTTGATTCGGCTTCAATGTGCATTTGTCGATACTCCTGAGATCGAGGAAGTGGCTGGATTTGTAGGGAGACAGCGTGGATTTGTGGAGCCGTATCTGTTGCCTGAATATTCGACAGAGGAAGACAATATAGAAGGCAAGGAAATTAAGGTTTCAGAGCTAGATAGTATGTTCAAGGAGGCTGCGAGACTTGTCGTTCAACAACAGCACGGTTCGACATCGATGATACAACGAAGACTAAAGCTCGGATATAATCGGGCAGGACGGATTATGGATCAGTTGGAGACCATAGGTGTGGTCGGGGCTGCAGAGGGAAGTAAACCACGGGAAGTATTTGTGTACTCAGTAGAAGAGCTAGAGAGAATATTTGAAAACATATTTAACAAAGATTAAAATGTTGTAGTAGCATTATTTTTTTGACCTTCAACACTTAAAGTAGTGTTTGAGAATGATAATAGAACGTGCCCGGTGCCTGAGAACATCGGGCTTTTTTTGTGTCTGAAGGGATGGCGCGTGTGTAGCCCTTTTCATTTAGGGTAGATAGTCCGCTCCTAGGAGGCCAATGTTAAATGGATGGTATTCGTTCTGTGATTATAGCATCTCAGGTGTTCATTTAACGGCAGATTTGCATCGAACTTTAATCTGCCCAATTCCATCGAAAATAGGATAGTATGTAAAGTGTCAGAGAATGTACATATGTTCCTGGTAAATGGAGAATTCGCCTTATCTTTATAGCTTAAATGGTATGAAAATATAAACATATGCCCCCTGCTAAAGTTATTATAGGATCCCAAAATCCGGTCAAAATAAATGCCGTTAGGACAGGATTTGAATCTGTTTTTGAAGGGATGAACATGGAGTTTGTCGGGGTGAATATTTCATCCGGTGTTTCGGATCAACCCTTTGGCGAAGAGGAGACACTCCAGGGGGCTAAAAACCGTGTCAAGCATGCGTATGAAGCGTATCCTGATGCTTCTTTTTGGGTTGGGATTGAAGGGGGTGTTGTGGTTTTGGAGGATATAATGTACGGTTTTGCTTGGATTGTTGTGCGAGGTGAATCGCCTACCATTTCATACCCAAAAAACTTTATAGGGAAGGCACGATCAGCTGCCTTTATGCTGCCTTTAGCTGTTCAAAAAATGGTGGAGCGTGGGATAGAACTTGGATCTGCCAATGATCAATATTTTGGGACACATGCTTCAAAGCAGGGTGCGGGAGCTATCGGATTACTCACTGAGAATCGAGTAACAAGAGAGGAATTGTATCTCCCCGCTGTGATCATGGCGCTAATCCCATTTATGAAGGC
>JALSTN010000113.1 GCA_026983735.1 Saprospiraceae bacterium
GAATGGTGATTCGTTGCTTAGCGGGATCGGGACGACTTACCGCGCCTCTTTTTCCTTTTGAAAAATCTTCACTCATGGCTTAAACCTTGGAAATACTGTTTTATCTCTTTTCTATCGGCCTTTCGTGATGAAATGATGCGTATACAATTTGATGAAACCTCGGTATGCACGACATATAACACGTTTAGATATGGTCCCATTCCTAGTGCTTTGAATCGAACCTCGTCATGATATTTGTCCTCGATGGTTAATGCACATTTTCATCTTCCAGGGAAATTACAGCATCGGAGAAATCTACATCGTGCTTCTTCAGGTTATCCTTGGCCTTCTTTGGGTTCCATTCATAAATCATGATTGCATAATATGTACAATCAGTGTACATGTCAAGATTGAGGCCATAATTCCCCGAATAGATATGGATTCCCACGGGGGACCGTGGGAACCAGAGATAAATATTGTGTCCCCAGAATTTTTGGTTTCATGGAAGATACCGATCTATTTCCAACGCACCATGAAACACCCCAAGAATATCAATTTCCTTCTTACTCACCAATAAATATGCGATTCTGTAATGCCCATAGAGCAATATACGAACTTCACCTTCTGGTTCAGAGCGGTACTTATAACCTATCTCCGGGTAATCCTTAAGCAATTGCGCCTTTTCATATATTCCCTCCACAACTCTAGCTGCCGCGCTGGAATTGTCATTAGAAATATATTCGTAGATGTCCTTTAGCCATACTTCAGCCTCAGCCGTCCATCTTTTCTCTGCCACGCGCGGATTCGACGCTTCATTTCCTCATTTGACACAACACGGTGTTTCCGAGAATCCTCAAGACCACGTTCAACCATGCGTTCGAACGTAAGTTCACGCAGGATTTCCTCATACGTTGCATCATCTGGCTGCGACTCGATTACTTCTTTCATCTTTTCCTTCACTATTGCCATAGAATCTCTCCTCTATATAAGGCATAACGGTTTAACTTAACCGGCCGCGCCTCAATGTTTACGGAGTGGCACGCTGTTGCCGCGAATCCGGTTTAAGTTATTGATACTTATTTATGACTGCCCCCTCTGCAAAACGGGCTTGGTGGAACTATCCACTATCCCAGCTTCAAAAGAAGTAACGATGTCTATGCATCAAACAGAGGAAACGTTCAAATGGAATTTTACACCCAAACCCGTCAACATACCTGTGGAATTGATTTGCACGCCAAAATGCAGCAAGGAGTCAGTCGGCAAGCTTTACGGCTATGGAGCGGCAAAATTGACAACCCCTAATTGAAATGGGCGTTTTCGGAGGCCATGCGTTTGTTCATGCGGGAAAGTGACCTGAGCCAAAGCTTATGTCGCCAAACTTGAAAAAAGCATGACAGAAGAAAAGCCATGGAGGCACAATATTAAATCACCAGTACAACATCAGAATTAAGCATTGTGTCTCCAGAAATTATTTTAAAAATATAATTATTGAAATCAGTATATTACCGATGATTTATAATGTTTTATATTAATTTAATAACAGTGGTGCGAGCCGGCTCTGTTTTCCTTTCTGTTTACCATTAATGCAAAAATAAAGACCTACCCCTGCTTGCCCCTCCCCCCTTAGCCTAAACAAATTAGGAATAGTAAAAAAATTGACTTCCATTGTATTTTGTATTTATAATGTGCACATATTGTATTTAAAGCACCCCATTATGGCTAAAGAATCAAAACCACTTGGAATTAGAATTGCTACTAATTTAAAAGAAAGACTCTCATTGTCAGCAGAGAAACATGGAAGATCCCTTAATGCCGAAATAGCACTGCGATTACGCGAATCATTTGAATCTAAATCGCAAGTTATAGACGAGATATTTGACTCAATGAGCTTGGGTAAAATTCAGCGTATGCGTTCCACCTCAACACCAGCAGATACCAAAAGAATACTTTCAGTTTTAAGAAATATGGGTACAGAAAAAATCATTTTGGGAGCGCGAAAAAACCAATTGAATAATGCAGTACTAATATTTGTTGCACAAACTGAGAGCATTACTTTCTTAATGGATAATACAAGTATAAATATGGCTAGAAAACCACGTGAGCTGGAGGTGCAAAATATCTTTCACGAATTAGATAAGCTCGGTCTTTTAGAGTATACGGAATATTGTGAAAACTATTTACCAGAAACATCAGGATTAGAATCTAAAAATGCATTACAAGTTATTTTAGAGAAAGGAAAACCTCACAAGCTAATAGATATTTCTGATTTTCTTTATATATTGTCAGTTCATAATATATTCAATACGAGTGAGTTCCATTCTCAAGGATAACGGCCCACATAACCTGCGGTATAAAACGGCGTGAGCAAAAGCGAACGCCGCTTTATACCGTCAGCATTTATACGATGGCTAGGCAAACCCGAATCAACAATGTTGCAATTAATTTTTTAATTTTCCTTCATTCGTTGATTCATTAACTTCAACAGTTATAGAGTCACCCTCATAGAAATCTTCTCTACTCATTATGCGACCAACTGAACTTAACTCCTTTTCCATAACATCCCAACATTCGTCAGTATCTAAAATTTGCACAGCATAAGTCCATTCTCCTGCTTCATTCTCAGCCATCCCCAATACGGCTCCATTAGTACCATTCACTTCTGCTAGTTCTGATCGAATAGAAGATATTTTTACAACTTCATAGAATTTATACCTTGCCTGCATTTACTTTACCTATGTGTGATTTTACCATCAGTAGAAACATTAGCATGGCTACCATCGCGAGTTAACCACCCCAACTTTTTCTTCCCAGTTTTAGAAAGCTGAACATCCCATTCAAACGTCTGCCCTTTGGTTCTGGATGGTCCTTTCACCCACTCATTACCAAACCTATCAATGTACCCTCCATTAGGTCCTTTTGGTAATGGATTATTCGGGTTGTAACCTTTTTTTGGAATAAATCTAATTTTCCCAGTAATTGGTAGTTGTACAGCTTTCAACTTCCCTTTAATTGATAAAACGATTTTAGCACTATTCGTTATCTTCCCAACACCACCAAAACCAGCAAAAGCTTCAATCATTTCACGACTAGCTTCAGGATCTCCAGCCATTGCATCGGTTAAAAGTTTTTCGTAACGAGCAAGATTTTCAGAGAGTATTTCTCCCCGAACAACTCGCCTAATATACTCTTTAATCGCAGCCATCAGAGATTCTTTTTCTTCTGGTGCTGCCGTTTCTTGAAATTGAGATGCCATGTTCAATTGTTCAGAATTTACGGTAACTTTCGCCCCTCCAGCTCCTCCGCCAGCACTGGACGAACTATCTCCAATGAATACATTTCCTGAGCCACCAATAATCACACCACCATGTTCAGTCATATCCCCCATTCGAGCCGCTGGTTTACCGTTGATAAATACTGTTGGGGAACCTGTTGCAATATGGTCGGTTGGGC
>JALSTN010000114.1 GCA_026983735.1 Saprospiraceae bacterium
CAATCTATTTCGGTTACATATATTTTTGAATTAAATGACAAAATGCTGGAATTAGCCTCTGGTTTCTATTAACTTTGCAGGTATTAGATGAGATGGATGCATTGCTAAAAAAATATATACTTCCCATGATCAATTTTCCCTACCTCAATCGAGACATTAGTTGGCTATCGTTTAATTACAGGGTATTGCAAGAGGCCAAGGATCCGCAGGTGCCGCTGTTGGAGCGCTTGAAGTTTTTGGCGATTTACTCCAATAACCTCGGGGAGTTTTTCAGGGTGCGTATCGCATCGAATCGGAACCTGATTCGAATTGGTAAAAAAACGAAAAGGGAACTCGGTATCGAGCCGAAGGAAGTCGTTAAGCAAGCCATCGAGATAGTCAAGGAGCATATGATTGAGTTTACGAATATATTTGATAATCAAATTATCCCGGAGCTCAAAAAAGAAGGTATTCACTTGCTTCGTCGATTGGATCTCAATGAAGCGCAAGCCCTTTTTGTCGAAGAATACTTCAAGGATAATTTGCTTCCCTATGTCCAGCCGGTATTGCTGTTGACCGGTAAGGTCAATCCCTTTTTAGCAAATGCGGCGATTTATTTGGCTTTGGATATGCGGGATAAATCCGCGCCTGATCGTATCCAATATGCTTTGGTGCAAGTGCCCTCTCACTTTGTCCACAGATTTGTTCAACTTCCGGCTCCTAAGGGGGAGCATCACATCATCATGCTCGATGATATCGTAAGGCACAATGTATCGATGTTGTTTCCGGGGTTTGATATTCAGGATGCCTATTCGATCAAATTGACTCGTGATGCAGAACTATATATAGATGATGAGTACAGTGGAAATCTTATGGAGAAGATTAAGAAGAGCCTCAAGAAGCGCAATGTAGGTCCTGCCTCCAGAATGGTCCATGACCGAGAGATGCCTAACCGCATGTTGAGGTATTTGATGGAGATGTTTGAGCTCTCAGAGATCGATCTGATTCCGGAGAGCCGGTATCACAATAACTTTGATCTTTTCAAATTTCCGGATTTCGGAATGAGACATTTGAAGCAAAAAGCATTGCCCCCTCTTCCTTATTCCCCTTTTGAACAGCAGAAAAAGATCTTCAAAAGGATTCGGGAAAGGGATCATTTGGTGATGTTCCCATACCATGATTATGCTCCTGTCGTCAAGCTCTTCGAGCAAGCAGCAGTCGATCCGTTGGTAACACATATTAAGGTGGTCCAATATCGGGTTTCCTCTGATTCCCGAATTATGGATGCCTTGAGACTAGCCGTTAAGAATGGGAAAGTAGTATTTGTATTTATCGAGATTAAAGCGCGTTTTGATGAAGAAGCTAATCTCCGATGGGGTGAAAAATTGGAGAAGGCAGGGATAAAAGTTAGATACAGTTTTCCAGGGCTTAAAGTACATGCAAAAGTAGCACTTTTCAGAAGGTATGAAAATGAGCAGTTCAGAGATTATGTCTACCTGAGTACGGGCAATTTTCACGAGGGAACAGCCAAGATATATTCTGACTTTGGCTTGTTTACAGCGGATACACGTATCACGGAGGAAGCGAAAAGCTTATTTAAGTTTCTTGAGAAACTAGAACTCCCTACCCAGGCTTTTCAACATTTGCTCGTCGGGCAATTTAATCTTTTTGATGGCCTTGTCTCTTTGATAGATAAGGAGATTAAACAAGCAAAAAAGGGGAAAAAAGCCCTGATTATACTCAAGCTCAACAGTATCCAGGATCCCAAGATGGTAGCCAAATTATATGAGGCTTCTAATGCAGGGGTGGAAATACGCTTGATTGTGAGGGGTATCTGTTCTGTGATACCTCGAAAGGAAGGGTACAGTGAAAATATCAAAGCTATAAGTATCGTTGACCGATTTTTGGAACACGCACGGGTCTTTTATTTTTATTGCGGAGGCGAAGAGCACCTTTATCTTTCTTCTGCCGATTGGATGGAACGCAACCTCCATCGGAGGATCGAAACGGCCTTCCCCATTTACGACCCCAGACTTCGACAGCAGATTATGGATGTCCTTGATCTCCAATGGAGGGACAATGTGAAGGGGCGAATTATCGATGAAGCAGGGGCCAATAAATACCAAAAAGTGAAAGGATTGAGACGCGCCCTCCAATCCCAATTGGAGACCTACCGGTACTTCCGCAATCTTCAAGATGAATAGTAATATTCCTCAAAATAGCCTTAATGTAAAGCGGATAAAAGATTTGCTGTGTATCTCTGAAATTCTAAATGGACCCACAAGGTCTTAGATAAATGTTGAAGTCGGAGGGAGCGTTCCATCACACGATTTCGACCCTAGAATATCTATTGCCCCCCCATTAATTCTGCTCTTCTATCGTCAATCCATTTCCGATATGCACGGGGTAGTGAAGTCTCCCGGATCCCCGTTTAAACTCGGGCAACTGACGGATTCCGTAGAGAAGTTCCGGTAGGGATTGGGTCTTAATTAGACTGAGGACCATACCTCCAAATCCTCCCCCCATCATGCGTGCCCCCATGCATGATTTTTGAGAATTTAGATGACCAGCTAATCGATCGAGGCCGGGACTGCTGACCCTGTATTGATCCCGCAATCCGGCGTGCGATGCTTTGAGGAGTTCTCCCAGTCCAACAATATTTTCTTCTTTTAGACACTTAGCCGCTAAGCGAACCCTATTGTTTTCTTCTAGTATGAAATGGCACATCATTCGCACTTCTTTAGAAATCCCTTTTACGTTATTAATTTCGGTAGCAGAAACAGCTTGCCAATGTGGAGCGTGAAGATCCTGTAAGACATTTTCAACCGCCTTTCTTCTTTGATTGTAAGGACTATTCACAAGTTGGCGTCGCTCTAGGCTATCCCATACTACCCAGCTATAGCCCGGTGTCTTCATCGGGAGGTAGTGGAAAGAATCATTAGAAAAATCTAAATAAAGAGCCTGGTTCTCTTTGGATAGAAAAATGGACATTTGGTCGAGTAATCCACCTTGCACCCCATATCCGTGTTCTACTCGACTTGCAATTCTGATCAAGGATAAGGGAGCCTTATTCCATCCGAACAAATGATTCATCCCTGCGACAAGAGCACTGGTCAAAGCGGAGGAAGACGACATCCCCGCCCCGATGGGGATCGTACTATTAAAGCGAATCTTCAAACCTCCAATGGGCAGTTGATGCTCCTCTGCATAGGAGTGCATTGCCCTAAAGAACCCTACCCAATGATAGGAGGACTCGTTTTTTGTGTGCAATAAGAGTTGAAAGTGTTCCCCCGGATCCAAAGCTTGTATGGACCAAGATGGATCTCGAACGGATTCCATTTCCATCATTAAGGCCAAGTGGGTAGCTGCGGGTAACGCTAACCCGCCATTATAATCCGTATGTTCTCCTATGATGTTAATCCTGCCGGGTGCCCGGACGGTTATTTTCTTTCCTATATGGCGATGGAGGAGAAACAATGGAAGTTATTGAAGAAGAGGGAAATATTAAATGGGGTACCCGGAGCGGGACTTGAACCCGCACTCCCCAAGGGGAACAGGATTTTAAGTCCTGCGTGTCTACCAATTCCACCACCCGGGCAAAAAAATAGAGCGAAAGACGGGATTCGAACCCGCGACCCCGACCTTGGCAAGGTCGTGCTCTACCAGCTGAGCTACTTTCGCTTGGGACCGCAAAAGTAACAACTTTAGAATTATCGGGTAAACTTTTACCCATATTTTTTAAGGTATTTTATATGCCTTTTTTTAATTGTGGGGGCTTGACCCGGCCTATCGCCTTGTATTAGCTGGAGTTTTGACAATTTTATACCTATTGTTTAGTTGAATATCTCCACTCTTTGGGTTTAGATATCATAGATTCTATGGTCAGATACTATCGTCACCTTACTGTGTGAATTTATAATTGATAAAGTTCATGTACTTTTCATACCGACGAGATAGACTCCTATGCCTATGACTAGGGCGGAAATAAGTTGGGGGGCATGAATGATCTCTCCCAAAATTAGGTAGGAGAAAAATGTAGCAAAAACGGGTTGGAGGTAAATGTATACCCCTATGACATTTGGGGAAAGATGTCTGATGGCCCACGCTGTAAGAAGGTAAGCAGCGAAGGTAGTACAGAGTATGACATAGGAGATCGATAGAACTATTTTCCCGGGCATTATATGCCATGATGTGTGAATGATATCAGGTATTGCGACGACGGATACATACACCCACCCGATTAGAAAGATCCATTTAATGACACTCAGCGTCCGGTATTTGCGCATAATTTTTTTGACGATGACTAGATAAATAGCATAGGAGATGGCATTGAGCAATATGAGGAAATCCCCAAATTGGGTTCCTTCTTTAAGGTGAACCTCCCCTTTGGAAAGAAGAAGAAATAGAGCACCTGAAGCTCCTAGTAGAACACCGATTATTTGAATTTTTCTAACGCGCTCTTGGATCAGGACGGCCGAAGTTATCAATACGATTATCGGAGTCGTAATCATTATAATAGAGGCATTGATAGGGGAGGTGCGCTCCAGCCCCATGAAGAAGAGCAATTGGTTTAAGGCTACACCGAAAAGACCGCTTAGGAGTAGTCTGGGGATATCTTTTTTTTCGATTGGAGTCGCTCCTCTTATCTGTCCGTCCAATAAAAAGAAAAGTAACGTGGCTCCTGTTACACGTAACCATATAAAGGCGCTTGGAGTGAGATATCCACCATTCATTACCCCCTTGGCGATCAGGTAATTGGCGCCGTAGATCAGAGCGACGATGAATAGCGCAAGATGTGCGTTGAGGCGTGCCGACATGAACTATTTGACCACTTCGATTTGAAAGTGTATATCTTCCAAAGGCCGATCTCTAGGGTCCCTGGGAGCATTGCTTATTTTATCAATAACCTCAAGACCATCCAGCACGCGGCCAAAGACGGTGTAATTACCATCGAGAAATGGGCTGCCGCCGTATTTTTTATAAAGTGCCCTCTGTTCCGGAGTGTATTCCCATCCGTTTTCCAATTCGTATTGGTCGAGCATCTCATCTGTGACGGGTGCACCTTGAACGATATAAAACTGAGAGCCCGATGATTTTTTGAGTGGATTGACATTGTCTCCCATCCGGGCTGCGGAGAGTGCCCCCTTTACATGAATGAGTTGGGGCGTAATTTCGGCATCAATCTGATATCCAGGGCCCCCCATCCCCAATGCTTTTCCTTTTGGGGCATCCTTAGAATCCGGATCTCCTCCTTGTATCATAAATCCGGGAATAACCCTGTGGAATAACATGCCATTAAAGTACCCTGATTCTGCTAATTTGATAAAATTATCGCGGTGTTTTGGTGTCAAATCAGATAACTCTATGTTCATGTCTCCCATAGGGGTGATCAAGAGAACTCTACAGTGTTCCGGAGATTGGATATTGATAGTTTTTGTCATTTTGCTTTGATGTTTTCCTTTACTTGCGATGAGGGTTATTGGGTATTGGCCAGACAATACATATCGGTGCTCCGGATGGGGTTGTGTCGTGCGGTTTCCATCCCCAAAGAACCATTGAAAATGTGTTGCTTCACGCGATTTATTGGTAATGTTCACCTTAGCGGGGGCTGTTCGATCCCCCGGCTCTATATTAAAATCAGCTATCGGCCGGGCACAATTCCCAAGCGTAAGTGCCAGACAAATAAGCCACCATGATTTTTGCATTCAATATTATTTTACAAGCTCAATTTTCATCTTGACATCTTTCACCGGTCGGTCTGCTTCTCCCGTTTGTACTTGTGCGATTTTGTCAATGACCTCTAACCCCTCAATAACCTCGCCAAAAACCGTGTAGTCATTGTCTAAAAATGGTGTTCCCCCCTGTTCTTTATAGCGCTTGATATCTTCCGGAGTATATTTGATGCCCTTTTTCTGTTCCATCATTTTCAACTGGCCTTCTGACACAGGTCGCCCTTGAACTATATAGAACTGTGACCCGGAAGAGGCTTTTTTAGGATTGGATGGACCTCCTGTACGAGCGGCTGCCAAAGCCCCTTTGAAGTGATAACGACCTATTTCCGCCGGAACGGTGTATCCCGGTCCTCCGGAGCCGAGATGGGCACCTGCTGGAGCGTTTTTGGACTGAGGATCTCCGCCCTGAATCATAAATCCATTGATCACACGGTGAAAGAGCAGATCATCGTAATACCCTTCTTTAATGAGCTTGACAAAATTATCTCGATGTTGTGGAGTAGTATTATAGAGCTTCACCTTCATGTCACCATAATCAGTGTGAATTAGGGCGTAGGTGTAAGGGTCTCGATTGCAATGCGTGAATAAAGTCGTAATGAGCAGGGAAAAGAATAAAGCCAAGGATTTCATTGGGTTATATTTTTGTGAGCATAAAATAAACAATAGTGTACTATGAAACGAAAATGAATTTTATTAATTATAAATTCACAGTTGAAGGTGCAAAAATACACATCTCGCTCCATTTGTAGTTGGAAAAACGAAGGAATATAATGGATTATTCTTCCTCCAGTAGGTTGTTTTGTATGAAATAGCGGACAACTGCTTCTTTTAACAGGGCCGTCTGATCGGATAACTCCATTTTGGGCGGGGTTTTTAATAAGTTATAAACCGGCCACCCCTCCGGATCTCTTGATAACTCCTCGTAATAGCCTAATGTGGATAGGGTAGCCATCGCGCCCAATTGGATGAGATCTTGCTTCTCTTCTTTTTCAAATTCCGTCTTGATTTGTCCGAGTTCTTGTAGTCCGACTAAAAAAAGGACGGTCTGCATATCCGGCAGCTTTCTATGTGCGAACCGCTTCTTGACAAAATGTCGCACGCGTAACCACTCAAAGTTAATTTGCCATTCTTCCATAAATCTTCTCTTCATTTTCGTTGTGCAAATGTAGCGGTTTCTTTGAATTGACTGTGATCTACATGCTTTTATTACCAAAATCGTTAATCCTTGTTCTAAATTTAACTGCTTCTTCCGGTTGATTATGCCATACCGTTATCAATAAGGTGAAATAGAAAAAGAATTGGTCTTTGTTTAATCAAAATCAATACACTCAACTACTTTTACTGCTTTTTTAAGGTCTCTAAACCATCTTCGGTAAGTGAAACTAGTTTGGCACGTGTATCGATTCTGTCTTCCACACGAGTGATAAGTCCTTTTTTTGTAGGGCACGAAGGACATTGGAAGTCATCATGGTGTCGGTCTGGGCATGTTTGGCAATATCCATCTGAGTTACCTTTACATTTTGAAGTCCCAACCAATAAGCGTTGGCTAGAATCACGAATTGAGTAGGCGTAAGCGCTAACGGACGGAGCCTTCTGCGAATTTCTCTCTCCCAGCGGTGGTAGGTCTTCCAAAGTAAAAATCCCGTTTCATTATTAGGCGATGGATGCCTGAAAGGGTTGAACTTCTCTTGGATTTTAATTGCTTTTCAATGAGGCATATTTTTTTATACATTTTACCGCACAATGACCGGATGAATAGGGGAGTAATAGAGGTTTCTTCTGCCCCTCATCGCTCTATAAAATGATCTATTCTGTACATTGCAGTAATTAGAATTCTATTCTGGACTAATCATTGGCGATAGTTTTGTGTTTTAATTTTTGGTCGAGTGAACTTGATACAGCTCATCATCAAGTCTCGCTTTTTGTTTGAGATGATGTTTAAAATGCATAGGGATGAGCCGCATCCATTCCCCTGCATTCAGATAACCCAATGCAGGATGTGGGGATTTTCCCTTTGATGTTCCTCCCGAGACCTTGGGCAATAGCGCTTCAAATACCTGTTTGGCGGTGGATAAACCGGTGACCAACTCTTCTTTGGAAGCTGGGGATGGAGGGGTGTAGGATTTTGAAGGTGGCACTTTAATCCTGGTGTTGGGGAAGCCCCCTAATATTGTAAATACTAGAAATCCCTTAAAACTCTTCCTTCTTCTCTTATTAATATCGGAGGAGAGGCAACGCTTTGTTTCTTTTAATTGAAATTGCAGCGTGGCTTGGATTAAATGGTTGTACACTTGCCCGAGACTCCATCCACCGTCTTGCGGCTTATAGGATAATTCTGTCATAGTGTAGCCATCCAAATCCATTGTCCATTGGTCGATTAGAGCCGTGAATTGTTCTGATATAGTATGAAAATTCATTAGGATTTAAGTTTTAATTGATTAATAAATGAATATATAATATATGAAACGAACATGAATTTTATTAATTATAAATTCACACAGAAGTATAATTAAAAAAAATCATGTGAGAGCGCAGCGGTTACATAGCTGCAGAAAATTTATAATACATTTATTTTCAATTTATTATAAATTTTTAATGATATGAATATTATTAAATAGAGCAGCTCAAGGATAGACAATTATTTTGATTTGGCACTTCTTTATACGTTTGAAGAGTAAGAGTTCCCTGTTTAAACAGGGGTTCAGACGAAATTCATGTGAGAGCGCAGCGGTTACCTATGCACAGAAAATTTGTAATACATTTAATTCCAATTTATTAGAAATTTTTAAGCATATGAAGAATTGGCCTTTTGTCTTGAAAATAGAACAACTGTGTAGGTTTGACGGTCGTTTATGAGTAGGAGTCTTCACTTTCAATTACTTTTGTGCCCAAATATACACGACAGAATTTTATGCATTCGGGGAAAATATCGGCCATTATTACTACCTTCAATGAAGCAGAGCACATTGATGCTGCTATTGAATCGGTCTCTTGGGCAGATGAGATTCTAGTGATGGATTCGTACAGTACGGATGGAACCCCGCAACTTGCAAAGCGGCATGCTAAGGTTCGGTTCCTTCAACATGAATACATCTCACCGGCCAAACAGAAGAATAGAGCTATTGCTCTGGCGCGTTTTCCATGGGTATTTATATTGGATGCAGATGAGCGAGTACCTGCCGAATTGGCTGCGGAGGTAAAAGCGATTGTTCGTCAAGAAGGAGGTCAGAAGGACGGCTACTGGATTCCGCGCTCCAATATTGTGTTTGGAAAGCGGTTGCGTTATCTTTGGCGGCATGACAAGGTGATTAGATTGATCAAAAGAGAAGTGTGTCGTTACCGGGATGTACAGGTGCATGAGGAGATCGAAACCAAGGGTGTCAAAATAGGTCATTTAAAGGCAGCCCTATTGCATTATACCATTAAGGATATGGAGCACTACTTGGATAAGATACGTCGTTATGCACATTGGCAGGCGCAGATGCTCTATGATGCAGGAGAGTCCTCTTCTTATTGGAAGTTGGTCCTCAAACCCCTTGTGCGGTTTTTGAAACACTACTTGAAGGAAGGCGCCATTCTGGATGGTAAAGCAGGACTGGTCCTCTCCGGAATTATGGCTTGGGGGGTGTGGTTGCGCTATGTGTTTCTTATGGAATTAGAAGAGGGTGAACAATAAAAATAAAAATAATAGAACTTATTGAGTAAATATCCCGTTATTTTATCGAAATTTGGGCTTACAAATCATTGAGACGTTTATGAAAAACAGAAATTTATTAATTGCAGGAAATTTGGTGTTGCTCGCTGTAGTGACCCGATTGATCCCTCATTACCCCAACTTTACAGCTGTAGGTGCGATGGCATTATTCTCCGGCGCTATCTTGAAGGATAAGAGATGGGCTTTTGCATTGCCTTTGCTAGCCTATTGGTTGAGTGACCTCGTCCTCAATAATGTGATTTACAGCTCGTATATGGATGGATTCGCTTGGTTTACTCCCGGAGTAATGTACCAAATGGTTCCGATTCTGCTCATCGTAGCGTATGGTGCATATGGTATGAAAAGGATAGGTGTGGGACAAGTCGCTTTGGGGGGCATTGTAGCTACGGTTATCTTCTTTTTGGTCTCCAACTATGGAGTTTGGGCAAGTGGAACGATGTATCCAGCTAGTTTTAGTGGACTTATGGCCAGTTATCTTGCAGGATTAGAATATGCGCTTAAAGGTACACTATTAAGCAATCTTTTTTACTCAGCAGTATTATTTGGGGTGTATGCCTGGATCGCACGACCCAAGGTCCAATCTGTTGGAGTGTAGCCCTTCCCCCCCACATTATTATTGCATTGGATTGAGCTACTGGAGACATTGAATGACAATAGGTTATTCTTATTTCAATTCGAAATATGAAATAATATATTGCATTTAGGAGAGTTAATTACACTAAATTGGCAATTCTGGAGGGGTAAAACGATGCGATTTTAGCATTCCTTAATTTATGGAAAGATAGTATCAATCGCATTAATTGTGAATTCGAGATGGATAAAATTCATGTTCATTTCATATCCCAGTTATAACATATAATACCTGCCGAAATGGCTGCGTTAAGGGATTCTGTCATGGGATTCGGCCGCCCGGGTAGCCGAAGGTTAATGTGGGTTATTTTTAAGATTTCAGGATGTACGCCTTGCCCTTCATTGCCAATAATGACTATATCGTACGGATGGGGTACTATCTTCGTCGGAGGAACACCTTCCAAATGAGCAGCGATAAGTCTATATTGGGGGTATTTTGCAACCATTTCATACCCCTCCAAAATCTCTATAAACAAGTCAAAAACAGCCCCCATGCTCGACTGGATGACCTTGGGGTTATAACGATCTGCGCATCTAGGGGACAGGAGGATATGGTGGTGGCCATACCAATTGGCCGTACGTAGTATTGTCCCAAGATTGCCGGGGTCCTGGATGTCGTCGAGGTAGAGTAGAAGGGGTTGGGGTGCGGCCTTGTCGGTGGACGATGGAAAATGACAGTGAGCGATCAGCGGGGGAGGGGAAGTTAATCCGGAAATTTGTTTGAGTGTCTTCTCGTCTGTGGTTGTAAAGGGAAGGTTCGTCCGGTCAAAGTAAGGAGCGAATTCATCCAACCCCATTATCTCAATAATGTGCTGTGGATGGTTAGCGGCGAGATCCTGAACGATTTTTTTACCATAGACCAATAGCTTTTGATGCGCTTCTCTAAATTTTTTAATCTGAAGGGAGCGAAAATATTTAATTTTATTTTTTGAGATCATGGTAAGGTTTTCTTTGTATTGCAAAGGTAGGTTATCTAGGCATTTCATAGGTAAAGTGGCAGGAAAATCAAGGCAAAACCATTCCTGTAGTGAGAGATGAAGGATATTGTAGATTGGACAGGCGTACAATGAAGGATATAGTGGTATATTTGCATTTTGGATAGGATACTCAAGCACAGCAAGGGTATACTCAGATGGGAGAAATGACAAATTAATATGATCGGGTTTTTCCGAATAGCTATTTTAATCGTTTTGTTCAGTTGGCTTTTTTGTCCACAGGCAAAGAGTCAAGAGGTGATGGTAGAGCATAAGGGGAATTCCGTTATTCTCTGTGAACAGAGCCTGGAAATAACGGATCCGGAGCACGCTGATAAACTCAGTGATCTGAAGTACTATATCAAACTGAGGTTCCCCCTTAAAGCGACCAATCCACAGCGCTTCATCCCTAGTATCAGTGCTTATATGAACAAGCAGGGGAAGAAGATGAAGAAGCCCAAGTTGCTTAAAAAGGTATTGCTTAACAAGACACACCCCTACACGTCTTACGACAGTTCGGTGGCGGTTCAAGCCTTGACAGCGATAGAGAATTACCTATACAACCAAGGGTATCTAAAGGCCTCAGCTAAGATGGAGACACAAACGGATGATCTTTGTGCAGAATTGAAATATGTCGTAACCCTCGGGCCGAGATTTGTCCTCAATCAAGTAAAGTATGTCATTGGTGATAGTAGCTTGCTTCCCTACCAATGGGAGATAGAACACCAATCCTTGCTCAAACGCAACGCGCCGGCTATGGATGAATTATTCTATCGGGAAGGGGCGAGGATTACCCAATTAATTAAAAATAAAGGATTTGCCTTTTTCAATGCGAGTTTTATTCGACCTCGACCGGCAGATACTTTTGGGAATCGCATCAATTTGACGATTGACATAGTACCACCGGGAAAGGATTCTTCACATGTTCGTTTTTCACTGGGCCATGTGGAGGTATTTGCAGATTATGATCCCAAGATCACTCACTGGGAGGATACTACCGTGGAGGATATCCGGTATCATTATCGGCAGGGGCGAAAATATGTAATACCTGAAGTGTTAAAGAAAAAAGTCAAGCTTCACCCGGGTGATATTTATACCCTTCAAAATGAGGTGCAGACTTATGATGGGCTTAATCGCTTTCCATCCTATAAGCTCGTAACCCTGGATCATCGCCTCAATAAAACCTTCTCCAATAAGCTAGATTATATACTTCGTCTGTCGCCTATCGTCAAATACGAGTTCGAACGGCAGGGGGGACTTACTTATTCCAGGTATAGTGATCAGCAAACCTTTCTTAACCTGCGAAATATTATCCGCCCTAGTATCGAATTGTCTTTGCGCAATCGCAATTTTAGAAATCGGGGGATAGGGATGCATTATTATATTATCGGGGATACGGAGTTTTATTTTGATAAAAGAGAGAATGGCCAAAAGGTGTTGGCTATCAATGCGTACAATTATGAGTTGGGTTTGGAAGCCACTTTGCCAAACTATAGTGGATTTCCCGGAACCTTTGATATACTCTATAGATCGAGGTTGATGTCCCCTTGGTTTTTTAATGAAATAAAGGAGCGGGCACGACCGGAATTCAGGGCGAATTTGAGTTTGTTACGCCTTCCTACATTTTATTCATCAGCGAGTGGAAAGGTAGATTTTGGATATAGATTTAAAGCTTCTGATAATGCTTCGATCTCGATTCGGACATTGGGGCTAGAGTATTATTATCCACAGAAGGAAGCCAGCTTTGATACCATCATCCGAGATAATGAATTTCTGACTAGGAGCATACTCGGGCAGAGGTTGTTTTCATCTATTTTCTTCAAATACTTTGGATATTCCCTTTCCAGGCAAATTAAGGGTACTCGATGGAGTTGGGCAAGTGTTGGGTCTTTGGAGCAATCCGGTGTTGAATTATTTGTTGTCAATTCTTTTTTAAAAGGGATTTCAAATAAGACGCCGGATATATCTCTACTGCGGTTGGGGAAAGATACACTTCAGTTCTCTAGTTTTATACGCTTCAGTTCCGACTTGAAGATGTACTACCATTTTACTCGAGAAACCTATTTGGCATTTAGGGTAGGTCCCGGGATTGCCTTTGCCTTAGGCAATCAGGTGGTGCCTTATGTCAAGCAGTTTTTTGTAGGCGGCCCGTTTTCCATTCGAGCCTGGGATGTGCGTTCTTTAGGGCCCGGAACAGCCAATCTTTATGATGGGAGTTATCGCGGGTATTATTCTGCGGGGGATGTAAAATTAGATCTCAACATGGAGCTTCGCTATCCCATTCCGATAATAAGTTATCTTAAAGGCGCCGTGTTTTTAGATGCAGCCAATATCTGGGAACTCAATGCAGCAGATCCTACAAGGCGATTTTCGACCAACTTCCTAAGTGAGTTAGCTGTAGGTACGGGGACCGGATTGAGATTGGATGTAGAATTGTTTGTTATTCGATTGGATGTAGGATTAAAGCTCCTTTATCCCTATGAGGTGGATAATTCCAAGTGGTTTTTCAGCAAAACACATCCGGTCTCTCGTACGCGTATCGGAGAGGGACTGGTATACAACATCGCACTTGGATTCCCATTTTAAGCGGTAGTGGACGAAAGCATTTTTAGGATGGATTTTCGGATGCCCGGAGAAAGCGACTCCAGATACCGTTCCTCTATAAGATAGTTCAGTTCCTTCTTCAACTCCGGATGACGCGAAATAATCTGTGCAATTATTCGTATAGCGTAATAGCGCAAGGAGGGTTGAAATGATGTTTTTTCCCATATCCCCATGCACAGGTCAAAAAGTTGCCCTTCTTCTTCCTCAGTGAGTGTCATAAGACTCAGTACTTTGAGCAATTCCCTTTGATGTCCATCCGGTTTTTTTGATAAGCCTTTCAGGAGCTCCGGAAGCGGTATTTTATCCCTGTCTTCCGGATGTTCCAGTAGCCAGTTATAAAGCATCAAAGCCCCTCTCCAGCCTGTAGGCTGATCTTTTGAAACCGCGATCCGGACCAAATCGGATAAAGACCATTTCTCGGTATGGAGAAATTCATGCATATCTCGTTTGGAAGTTTTGGAAAGTACGTGTAGCAGTGAGGAATTCATTAATCTATATATGAGCGTAAAAAGTTTTGTTTTTGGTAATAATAAGTTCCTTATTGCCGTCGATGGTGAATTTATTTTCTGCCGATCTTTTTCCCAAAAAGTTTTCTTACGCGGGAAGGTATCTGTTTTACTTCAATGTGAACACCAAAGAGTTGTTTTCCTTTTGGCCCAATGCATCTCATTACGGATTCTAATGTGAGATTCAGCAGGTCAACGGTTTCCGAATATTGAATAACAAACTTGGATTGTAGAAGAGTAAGAACCTCCCGATCATTCGTCACTCTCCGGAGGAGTGACATCCTCGATGTCCACTTCTATTGCAGCCCGATCATTGCCTTCCGCTAATTTGCGAGCTTTGTCAAAAAAACTATCCTTGCCTTCCATTAAGCTTCCCCCGACATTTAGGTCATCATCCGCAAATCCATCCCGGTTTTTATCTTTGGATCGCTCTTCAGCTTCGATAGCTCTCTCCTTCGCAATAAAATCGTCAATTTTATCCTGTGCTTCGGAAATTTTCTCTTTAGCTTTATCGAGTAGAATATCTTTTCCTTTTAAGACTTTTTCACCGAGCTTTTCGGAGGCCTCTCCTAGATCATCCAAGACAGGGGCTGCTTTTTCTGATAGTTCTTCGAGCAAATCATTGCTCTTGTCAAGGACTTTTTTCGTTATCTTAGAAGTCGATGCCCCTACGGTTCCGAGTAAGTCTTGCCCTAAATTAGTCTCTTTTTTTGCTTCAGATATCGCTTCTGTATCCAAATCGTCCTGAACGTCCTTCGCACCGGCAGTAAATGCATCGGTCAGGTTATTGACCTTCTCTTTGGTACTATGTGCGAGGTTAGTGCCCAATGCCTTAACATCATCCAATGCATCACCGGCAACTTCTTTTGTTTTGTCTAGTATTGGAGCGACTCCTTCTATGAGTTTGTCCTTCACTTCAGAGGTAGTCTCTGTCGTTTTTTCTGCAACTTTGGAGGTGAGATCTTTGGCTTTGTCCGCTAATTTCTCTGATAAATCCTTGGCCCCTTCCAAGGCTTCTTCGGTTAAGTCCTTTGTTTTTTCATAAGCCTTTCCGGTAAGATCTTTGGCGTCATCCAGGACATCGGAAGCTTTTTCGACGGTTGATTCTACGACGTCGGATACGGTGTCCTTTGTTTTTTCATAAGCTTTGCCGGCGAGATCTTTGGCGTCATCCAGGACATCGGAAGCTTTTTCGACGGTTGATTCTACGACGTCGGATACGGTGTCCTTTGTTTTTTCATAGATATCTTCACCGGCATCCTTCGCCTTTTCAAGAAGATCACCGGTCTGTTGGAGCGCTTTGTCCGCGCCGGACTTAGCCAGTGATTCAACTCCAAATAAAATTCTTTTTAATCCGCTAAATAGTCCCATAATATTGTAATTTATAAATAGTATTTAAAATAATGAGTCATGAATTGTTATAATATTAAAATTATATATTCCATTAACTAAA